>CAZEQP010000008.1:0-16521 GCA_964514345.1 uncultured Candidatus Obscuribacterales bacterium | reverse complement strand
GTTCGACAGGCACATTTGGAGTCGCGGAAAAAATGCGAATCCCAACTAGATTGGGTTGGCTTGCCGGTCGGGTATCAGGAGTCTTCGGAGGACTGGGCGGCAATCAAGGCGGAATCAGATCAGCGGCATTGATGGGGTTCAATTTGTCAAAATCTGAATTTGTCGCCACTGCAACTGGTGTAGCATTGCTTGTGGATGGGGCGCGTATGCCGGGTTACTTTTTTAATCAAATGGCTGACATCATAAATCTATGGCAACCCATTTTAATGTCTACAGGCGGAGTGCTTCTCGGCACATGGCTTGGACAAATGGTATTGCATAAGATACCGGAAAGTTTATTTAAAAAAGTAGTCTCGGCAATTATTTTATTGCTGGGAATTTTCATGCTCTTTAAGCCGTGATCATTCCACCGGAGTGCTTGCCACTCTGTCTACTTCGCTCAGGTTTTGAATCAAGGTCAATAAGAGGTTGTTATTGTCCCGCAATTGCAAAAGCAATTTTGTATGATCGGTAGAGAGCGGACCCAGAACTTGCTCTGCCATCAACTCAAGTATGCGGTTGGCGCCAAGAAGCGGATTTTTCAAATCATGCGTGAGTGCGGTCATAAATTCTTCACGCTGTTCCAGCAGCGCCATCCGTTTTGAATCTTGTTCTGCTTTCTTGCGTTCAATGGCATAGCGAATAGTGCGCAATAAAGAATGGCGGTTAACCTCGTCTTTCAGAATATAATCTTGCGCTCCAAGCTGCACTGCTTTTACCGATGTTTCTTCATCGTCAAATCCGGTTAGTATCACAATCGGCAAATGCGAAGCCAGATCAATCATGCGCTGGAATGTATCCAGACCTTTTGTGTCGGGCAAGTTTAAATCAAGCAGAACAACGTCATACTCTGCACTCAAAGCTACGCGAGCTTCAGTCAGTGTCTCGGCGTGTACGACTTCGCCTGTTCTTGCAAGCAGCTTCTCAACATAACATGCATCGGCAAGTGAATCTTCCACTAATAAAATGGTTATAGTCTTCATGATTTTATCGCTCTTAATCTAGTGTATGAACCAGAACAATCTGGCAAGAAAAGACTTGGACTGCATGCTTCGCAGTTTCTCCAATTTTATGTTCTTCTCTGTGGTTGCCGTTTTTAGCTTGCTTCTTCTTTTATACAATTCGTCCATCTGCTCGTCGTGATGGACGTCATCTTTTTTGAATTTCAAATGCGTTTCCATTTCGTCAGCGGCAGGGCTGCTTTGTATAGAATCAGCCAGATACGATATGTCGTTCATCAGCAAAATTCTTCGGTCAATTGCAGATGCGCTCTCTAGATTTTGCAGCCAGTATGAGGCTAGCATTGTGGCTTGCGGATTTGGCACGCAAGTACTTACATTAGCCATAACTTTTTCCTCCCAGGGGTGGGTATCAATGGCTAGTATGCAAGATAGGAGTGTATCCTAGCTTCCGGTTTGTATCAGAAGAATGCGCTAAATCGGTGCTTTCAGTTTCCTGATTCAATTCTACTCCCGAGACCTTTGCCGGTAAATGGTTTCGGGATTCTTACGTTAAGAAAGTGACATAAAAGCCCCATCTGTAGGGGACTTTACTTACTCAGACTTCTCTAAAACACTTTTTTGAAGAACTTTTTGGTCTCTTTGATGCCTTTTTTGGTGGCACCGACTGTTACGCCTATACCTTTTTTAGTGCCTTTCTCTGTCTCTCGCAGCCCCTTTTTAGTGGCACCGACTGTCACGTCCACGCTTTTTTTTACACCTCTTTTGACGGCGCCGGCTTGAGCATCGGAGCAGCTGAAGATTGTTAGCAAAATGACGGTTAAAAAAGAAACCTGTTTTTTCACTGAATTTTTTCTCCCATTTTTATGGTTAGCATATCTTATTCAATCACCAGTTCATTTGCGCTTTTCAAATGATAAGTGACACCACGCCATTGAATTTTGCTTGTAAGTATCGAATACAGTGTCATAAAAGGAAGAACAACATGAGACAGCGGAACGGCGATGCAGCACCATAAAAACGGCTCATACATATGTGAAACCGAGACACCAAGCACTCTGGTCCAGAGGTTGCGCGAGGCTATGACAAGAAATATTTCAAGCGGAAAAATTGATATTCCAAGCAAGAAAGCGCCAAGCATTTCCTGGTTGTTTTCACCGAATGTTAAATAAAGCGTCCAGAACATGAACACCACCCACAGTAGCATGATGAATCCGCGGAAAATGGCGCGTCGCCAGAGCTCGGGATAATAAACTTTGGTCAAAATCATCTGCCGATTAGTCCATTCTATAATCTCCGGAATAGAGGCTCTGGCTTCCGAGGTAACAGTGCAGCGAGCAACGAAATGCACTTTCAATCCCAGATCCTTCACTGCTTTGGTAAGAGACATGTCATCGTCGGCTGAGTTGTCCCAGTGTTTTTTGATGCCGGCGCGATCGAATGTTTCAGTCCTGATGGCCATGGCACCACCCCAGGCGAAGGCATATTTTGGATCCACAAGTTCGACTGAAGACATACGATTCCAGAAACCACGAATCACAGAAGGCAGGTCCCAGTTGTTTGAAACATAAAAGCGATATCCGGTGGTGACACCGATTGATTTGTCTTTGAGCGGCTCGACTAAGTGGGTTAGAAAATTGTGCAGAGCAAGCATATCCGAATCCACAAAAACAATCACTTCAGAATCTGCGTCAACAAGCTCGAGTGCGTGCAATTGATTATTCACTTTCTGGGCCCTGTGCGGATGCAAACCGGCGACCACAATATTTGCTCGCCCCGGGTGTTTCTGACAGAGCTCGAATAAGGGCTTATACGCCGGGTCGGATTCTTGTGCGACAGCGAAAATAATCTGGAAGTCAGGATAATCCTGCAAGAAGAGCCGTTCGATGTTTTTCTTGAAATCCGGGTCGAGTCCCTTACAGGGCAGGATTATGCTTGCTTTGGGCTTATACGGCTCCAGACGGCGCGACAAGTCCTTAACCATGTACTGGTAGAGGCGCGTATACGTGCTCACTTGCACGATGGCGCCTATTACTGTCATGAAAACGAAAAGAATGCCAACGCTAAGCATCAATCCACTTCCCAATGGGATCAGATACAACAAGTATAAATGTATAGCATAAACGCTATTTTTGATGTCAATAATTCTTTATGCCGTTGACTTTAGAAGCTGGTGCTATTAACTTAGTGGACAATTATTAACGCAGTGCAATGTATAACTCAGTTAATCGAAGTTCCACAAAGGTTGCGCTCGTCTCAAGCGGGCTTGGCAACGTTGAGCGTGGTTTTGAAGTCTCGTGCGCGCGCTGGTATGAAGCGCTCAAGAAGCACAGTGACCTTGATTTGCGCCTGTTTTCGGGAGGCGATTATCCCCAGGCGGTGAAGGTTCCTAATATCAAGAGGAACAACAGCTTTTTGAGCAAAATGTCCAAACTGCCCGTTTTGCCTGAAAAAATGCGCTGGGAGATTACTTACGGCATCGAGCAGGTCAGTTTTCTGCCTGGTCTATTGAGCGAACTGGCAAAATTCAACCCGGATGCGGTCTGGGTGAAAGATGTGCCGTTAGCCCATTTTATTTTGGCTGCTGCTCAATCGCCGCAATTTCATTACAAAGTGATATTTGCCAACGGCGGTGTTTTCAGTCCAAACAATTATCGATATTTCGATCATATCCAACAATTGAATTTCGGTGGATACAATCTGGCACTGGCTGCCGGGATTCACGGATACAAAATGGATCTTATACCCAATTGTCTTGATGAGGAAGAATTGTGGAATCAGTGTAGCGATTCAAGTGTGCGCTCAAGATACGGGATAGAAAGCGATGACTACATGATTGTATGTTGTGCCGCCTGGAATCGGTATCACAAACGAATCGACTATCTCATTGAAGAAGTGGCCAGGCTAAACGATCCTAAAATAAAACTGGTGCTTTGCGGGGTGGAAGAAGCCGATACTCCTTATCTGAAAAAACTGGGCGAGAAACTTTTGAAAGATAAAGTGATCTGGTTGACTTTGCCTCCGAATCAAGTACCGGCTGTGGTGGCAGCTGCCGATTTGTTCGTTTTGCCCAGCCTGGATGAAGGACTGGGAAATGTTTTAATTGAAGCGGCTATAATCGGCACACCGATTATTTGTCATCCGCATAGTGGTGCCCAATTCATTATTGAAGACTGGCATTGGATGAGGGATCTCAGTACAAACGGTGCGCTGGCAAGCAGCATTGTGCAAATGCGCGAGAATCCACCCTCAAGAACTGAAACAGATCTCCTGCGGCACAAAGTCTGCGAAAAATTCAGCGCTAAAGTGTTGGCTGCAGATTTTGTGCGCATGGTGGAAAAAACTCTTACACCTGAACCCAGAAAAAGAGCGGCGATTCACTGAATTTAAAAATATTCCGGATGCGTTTCCACCAGAGTGGCTTCCAGTTTGTCGATGTCTTTAAACAAAGGATGAGCGGGCATTATTTTTCTGCCCAGATCAAAACTGTCCCAAGCGTTTTGCACATCATAGCGAGAATAATAATAAGTCCCCAGGTCTTTGTAGGCTGACACAACCGATGGATTCTGATTCAGCACATAAAGAAATCGCGGAGTGGGATTGCCGCCTATCAGTCTTTCCACATTTCCTTTCAATATTTCAAGCAGGTAGCCTTTTTTGTATTTCTTTATGTCGATGGAAGCCAGTGTTTTAAGAGAAGCTGCGGCTGCTTCTTTTGAAGCAGGCATTATATTCTCGGATATTTTTTTCACCGTAGGATCTTTTTTGGTGGCTTCGAATATTTCTTTTGTTTCCACTACCGGTTGATCGCCTGTGCATAGACTGTATTCCATCATGGTGAGAAAGGCGTCCACAGGTTCTTTTTTGGCAATGAGACTTTTTGCTTCGGCAAAAGAATCTTCTTTTTTAGGCAAAGGCGGGACATCTTTTTTGACTATTATTCGCTCTTCCAGAGAGGAAAGCGGCAATTTGCCGAATGATTCTTTATATTCAGGGCTCAGTGTAAGAGAAGGGATTGTATCGTCGCCTTTTTTCAATACCATACTGATATTGTTTGTGATACCACGCTGGCTGATTACTATATTGAGTTCTTTGGGCACTCTTTTTCGAGCCAGCAATTCTTTTCTGATATGCGGGTGCAAATTGCAATTATAAACATAGAACTTTTCCATCATAGGCAAATTAGCTGCCGGGATGGTATCTCCAAGAGTGGCTTTGGTAACCACTTTTCCTTTGTATGAAAATTCCAGCTCGTCACCTTTTTCACTGACTGTGATACCAGGATTTTCCGGCTGCTCCGGCAGAACCATTCCCAGTTCACAGGCGGCATTAAAAGGATCGAATGAATCGGCTAACTGGCCTCCCGATTTGGCCAGTATTTTTCCAAGCATGGCTCGGTTCATCGCCTCGGCATGTTTGAATGCAGACATCATATAAAGCGAGTGCTGCTCATATGTTTTCAGTTTGGGATCGACTTTTAAAATTCGTTTCTTGTCAAAATCAAAAATAGTGAGATTGTCGTCAACCGAAAGACCTAATTGTTTTTTGCCTAAAATGAAAACAAGGTCTTTTTCACCCTGTGCAGTTTTGGCATTTGGATTGAGTTTTGGATCTTTCACTGAATTGAGAGTGGTGACATAATTCAGTTTTAAGGTGTCGGAAGAGCCTCCGATACTGGTGCTTGAACCAGAACACGCACTCAGCAACAAAAGACTGCTGAAGAGGGCCGCCGCTTTATATTTCATCTTCTCACCCTTATAAGTATTCAAACATTTTAGCAAATGAAAACTCAGTTTGCTTTATCCGTAAGTAAGCCCGACTCCAGTGCGTATTGCATTAAATTGTCATAGTTTGTGAATAAGTGCCCCCGCATCCCAAGCTCAACGGCAGCATCAATATTTTCTTTTCTGTCATCAATAAAAACAGCGTCAGAGGCACTTATGCCCAGAGCGCAAAGACTGTGTTCATAGACTTTTGCATGTGGTTTGACCAGTCCTATTTCACAAGAAAAAGTGCAGTGGTCAAAATCAGATACGAATTTAGCTTGCCTGATACTCCTGGTCAATTCAAGCGGCATATTTGAAATCAATCCGATTATTTTGCCTGATTTTTTCAACAGAGATACCCAGTCCAGCATCGGCTCATTCATGCAAGACCAGACCGAAATGTCCTGTTCAATCAAATGAAGCACTTCCTGGGTGCTGAAAGTTCTGCCCAGCTTTTTACCAACCAGACTCCAGTAATGAGCCGCCTCAGTCACACCGCGGTCATAATCTTCTCTTGCGTGCCAGTAAGCATTGCAAAAACTGTCTGTTTCCAGGTCTTTCAAATGCGGGCTTTCCACAATGCGCCAGGGCTCTCCCGGATGGCTCAAAACATTGCCGTAATCGAACAGCACAGCCTTAACTTCAGACATTCTCCCTGACACTTCCTGCAAACTTAAGAACCAGAACCAATATTTTGCTACTATATATAGGGTATAGAGGTTTGTTTCATGAAAGCGAAAAGTTTTGTAAATCTACTGGTTTTTGCGGCTTTATTAATAGGTAATAACATGGACTGTAAGGCAAATACGCAGAGCAAGAATCAGGAAGCAGTTTTTGCCGCCGGCTGATTCTGGGGGGTGGAAGCTGATTTCCAGGATACCCCGGGTGTAGTCTCAACTGAAGCAGGCTACACAGGAGGAAAGACCAGCAACCCCAGTTATGAGCAGGTCTGCTCAGGAAATACCGGACACGCAGAAGCGGTGCATGTTGTATTCGACCCGCAAAAAATCAGTTATAAAAAACTGGTTGAAAGATTCTTTCATCTGCACAGTCCGGTTTATGACAACAGTCATATTCGCGGCGGCCAATACAAGTCGGCCATTTATTATTACAATCCGGAGCAAGAAAAAATTGCCCGTGAAGTAATAAGCGAGCAGGAAAAAACGAAGAAACATAAGATTTTCACTCAAGTTCTAAAAGCGCAGCAATTCTTTCGAGCGGAAGAATATCACCAGAGTTACAACAAAAAGAATTCTGGTGCCTTTTGCGGTGGATTTTTCAAGAAAAAATGAAACGAACCTGGAAAACCTATTCCAGTTCTTTCAAGAAAAGCTCAGCCAGCTTGAATGAATCTGCAGTTGAATAAGCGGAACTTTCAGCTGTTTTATGAAAATTTTTGATGGCTTTGTCCCGGTCGCCTTTTGCCAGGGCATCAAGGGCGATGGCACAATGCATGTCTGACTTCTGCCACCACACAGCAGATGAATTTTTCAATTTTTCTTCGTCTATTTTTCCCAGCAGATATTCATACAGAGGCAATGGCCAGGGCATGGGCTTGTCGCTGTCTTTTTGTATGTTGCGAACTTTCTTGGAATAAATGAAATTATATCTTTTCTCTAGAATCGACTTGCCTTCTTCGACTTGGCCAAGCATTCTCAAAGTATGGAAAACTACAATGGCAGGCACTTCGTCATCAAGCATTTTCTTGCCTGAAACAATGTCAGTATCCAGCTCAGCCAGGGCACCTTTAAAATCATTACTAGCCAATTTCTTTTCAGCCCTGACAAAACAAGCTTTTTTCTGAGCACTCTCTAGCAGTTTTAAAAAATCTTTGGGAGGAAAAAAACCGCGTCTTTGATAAACCCATTCACCGGTAGGCAGAGTGACAACAAATGTGGGAATTGAAAAAAGATTATATTTCTGCTCCAGGTCGGTGACCGCTTTCTTCTCGTGTTCACCGCCTACTATTACTCTAACGGGATAAAAACTTTCTCGCACCTTTTTCACTACATCGGATGCCTGAAAAGTCACTCTGTCCATACGCTTGCACGGTTGGCACCAGCTGGCCGAAAAATCGTACAGAATCAAAGACGAATGATAGCGGCCTTTATCCTGTTCCAAATCGTTCAGAGTTTTCCAGCCGATTTGAGAATCCGGATTCAATAGAGTCTGGAATGGTCCTTTAATATAAATGCGTATTACGAGCAAGGTCGCCATAGCCACCGTTAATAGTATCGGTATATAAAGTGTGGACTTGCCTGAGTTAATCCGAGCCATACGAGAACTCCCGGATTGAAAGCAAGAGAATGGCTAAATACAAGAATGCCGCCAGATTGGAAAGATAAACGACTATCAGTTCGGTGCAGGCGTAATAACTGGTAGCAATCAAAGAAAAATCCACACAGGATGGATAAACATCACCTAGCCAGTAATTGAAAAATAAAATTGCTTGTTTGACATATTTGAAAAACGTAGGAGTAGCCGAACTGTAGCCGATTGACAATATGTCACCTATAGTTTGACAGCCACTTAAGAAGAGATAAACTGCTAATCCCAATAAGTCTGGAAAACAATGCAAAAACACATAAAAGGCCGAGAAAAGGAGACTGTTCAAAAGGATAGATGCAACAAAATAAGAATCGATGGGATTATCGTTGATACCGAGAATGGTTGTAGCATCGAGAGTCAAAAGAGCTGATCCGAGCATGATTACCACTGAGCCTACTACACCGCAAATAAATTTACTAAGCACATATGCGGTGCGGGTTATTGGTCTGGTGAACAACAAATTCAAAGTCTCCGGCTCACCAGTTGGTTTTCCTGTCAGGAGCCCATCGGATATAAATAGATATGACAGCATCAAATAAATAGTGGGCGTGCTGAAATAATTCCAGACGTTTTTAGCAACCATTTCAGGCTCGGTGGAATCAATTACTGTAATAAGCATCATATAACAGGGCAAACCCAGAAACAGAAGCAAAGGAATCCCTACCCGCCAGGCAAATACCTTTTCCCACAAATTAAAACGCAATACTGCAAGATTCAAAAGAGTCGGTTTCATTCTTTGCTTGAAGACTCCTCCGCTTGAGTGCTCTTAGCCAGAAACAAATCCACCAGCTCCCGGCGCTCTGATCTGGCTTCGTAGATTCTAAAATTCTTTCGGACAAGCTCGCCAATCAAGCCTGCAAGCTTTTCTTTGTCCGGCGCTGCAACACGGGCGGAGGTCTCTGTGGAATGCGATATTTTGCACTGATGTTTTTCAGCCAGCTCATCGAGAATGGCTTTAATCTCATCTTCACTTTTCTCAGGCTCAGGCATCCAGGACAACGAGACATCCTGACTTTCGGCTGAAAAAGATTCTATGGTGCCCAGAGTTTCAATTTTGCCGCCACGGATAAAAGCAATTCGATCGCACACCTTTTCCACTTCAAGCAAATGGTGCGAATTTACTATTGCGGTGGTGCCTTCTTCTTTAAAGCGCAAGAGTAATTTGCGAATCATTATGAATCCGAGCGGATCCATTCCTGAAGTCGGCTCATCCAGAAAAATTATTTTAGGTTTTCCTATTATCGCTTGAGCCAGTCCAACTCTCTGCAACATGCCTCGCGACAGTTCTTTTATTTTGCGCTTCTTTGGATCAACTTCCAGCTCTACTGCTTCAAGCGCTTCTTTTATGTCTTTCATTCGATCTGCAGCCGGCCTGCCGGCAAGCATGTGGTGGTAGGCAAGAAACTGCTGAATATTCATCCAGCGGTTATAGCATGGACGTTCCGGCAAAAAACCAATGAGTTGTTTAATATCAAAATCGTAAGGCGACTTGCCGTCAATTTTGATTTGTCCCGAACTGGGCTTCAGTAAGGCCAGCAAGCAGGCCATTATTGTTGTCTTTCCGGCACCATTGGGACCAATCAGACCGAAAACTTCTCCTTGCTCCACAGCGAATGAGACGTCTTGCACCGCTTTTATTTTGGCGCGTCGAAAATTCTTGCAGAGATTGTTCACGGTAATAATTGCCACCATTCAAGTTTAGATATTATCAGGTGCCTAGTCAAGTTTTTAGACTGATACTATAAATGGTTACATATTTTGTTAATTACTGAGTATAATTACGCGGTGCACCCGAGATGAGGCAATTGAATGACCGTGGGACTTGTATCCGGATTTATTGCCACAACGATAATCGTCCTCACTTCTTTATTCGGGCTGTTCATTGCCAGAAAATTTCATTCGAAAGCGGAACTGCATACACAGCATGAAATTACGGATCCCTACTCGCAGATAGTGGCTATGCTTTTTGCCGTTTTAATCGGGTTCATGGTAGCTGATTCTATGCAGCGATTCGGCGAAGCCCGCCAGACTGTTCAGCATGAAGCCTCATCGCTGGCAAATGTATTTCGTCTGGCTGACGGACTGCCCGAAAGCGAGTGTCGTCAAATAAGAACCTTATGCGCTCAATATGCCCTGGAAGTGGTTCATGATGAGTGGCCTCTGCTGGCAGAAAAAAAAGCCAGCCCAAAAGCCTGGAAAACATACAGAGATGTCTGGACGCAATGCACACATTATGAGCCCGTCACGCAAAGACAAAGCAATACACACACCCAACTTTATGAATCCATGATGGAACTGGGAGACTCAAGACGCTTGAGGGTAGAGGCTTTGCACAGCGGACTGCCGCTTTCTTTATGGGTTGTTTTGGTTATAGGCGGCATAGCCACCATAATTTTCACTTACTTTTTTGCCGCTCACAATGCAAACGTGCAGGTGATTATGGTTGGCATCGTAAGCCTTGTTGTTTGTCTCAATTTATTCTTGCTGGCTACATACGATGATCCATTTTCAGGCGACGTGAGAGTGACACCGACAGCATTTGAGACGCAGCTTGAATTGTTCAAGCAGGAAGGTTATGAACCAGTGCTCAGTAAGTGAGCTTTTCAATCTCGTCGACAATCAATTTAGCCGGATCAGGCTCTGAATGCATTTTCTTTTGAATGATTTCACAGCGTTCTTTCATTTTTCGATCAGCCAGAATTTCATTCAGACATTCTCGCCATGCCGGCGCCCTGTCGTCTGTAAATTTAAATTCGTCCAGCACACGCGGCTTTTTACCCACACCAAGCTTTTCCAACCTGGCCGCATTGTCAAACTGATCATGAGCGAAAGGAGTAACCATTTGTTTTACTCCTGCATTAAGACACTGCGCGCTTGTGCCGATGCCACCATGATGCACCACTACTGAAGCTTCGGGGAAGAGCAAATCAAAAGGTTCGTATCGAGACAATAAAATGTTATCCGGTAAATCTTCGAGTACTTTGTTTTTGTGCTTGGTAACAAAAATCGCACGCAATCCAGTTTTATCAAGACATTTAAGAGCGGTTTTGAAATAAATTTCAGACTGAGCGTTAGCCGAGCCGGGAGTAATAACCACCGGCGGTGCACCTTCGCAAAGAAAGCGAACTACCTCAGGCGATAAAGCTTCTTCTTTCTGTTTTCTAAAAATGGGAACCCCGGTACAAACGCTGTTTGGCGGCCAATCAGGCATCGGACTGGCAAACCATTCGGGAAATGCGCAAATGACTTTATCGGGAGAATTGAGCCAGGTACTGAAAATCTTTTTTACCGGTTTGGTTAAGCCATGATCTGCTCTGAATTTATTTATGTCGTCTCGACAGGTCCGATCTAAAAAGTAAGCTTCTACCAGATTGATATAAATGCGCCTGAGCCAGAGCGGCAAAAATACAGGCGACGGGAAATTGGGTCCGGTCATTGGTTCATGCGCCGAAAGAATGCAACACGGAGATAAATGAACTGTGCAGTTTTTGATACCAGTCTCTTCTTGCAATACACGATTGGCCATGGCAAGAGTGGTGCCGACAAGAATTGTTTTTCCCGGTTCGATTCTTTCTTTTACGGTTTGATAATTCAACTCATTGAACTCGGTCATGAATCCCCAGACCGCTTCAAACCCTTTATGCGGATCCCAGACTCCCGGCTTTTTCAAACCGTCAAGATAAACCTGCGCCGCTCCCATTTCCACAAAATTCAACCCGGCAGATTTTGCTTTAGGAGCAAAATATCCATTGGCACAAAAATCAACTTGATGCCCTCTGGCAGCGAGTTCCTGGCAGATTTCAATCATGGGATTGATATCACCGTCCGAACCTAATGCTGTAACTATTATTTTCATAGCAGAGGACTGGATCATAGCATGTGGCTAGAGCCAGACATCGGGATCAAGAACTGATAGAATGTACTCTTATTCACTAATATTTTCTGGAGTAGTCAACATCCATGTCCTTTAAGTGTAGTTTGTTCTTAGCCGCTTTAGCCTCAACACTCCTGCTTTCGCCCCTGTCGTCGGTGCTGGCTCAAGACGGTCAAACAGGGATAAGTGTTGACAATATGGACAAAAGCGTGCCGCCGGGCAAGGACTTTTTCCTTTACGCCAACGGCACCTGGCTGAAAAACACACCTGTGCCCAATGAATACGATAAATGGGGCGTTTTGAATATTTTGAACGACCAGAATTTGACCATTATCAAAACAATCGCCGAAGATGCGGCTAAAAAGGTAGATGCGCCAAGAGGCAGCAACGAGCAGAAAATCGGTGATTTTTATGCAGCCGGAATGGATGAGTCCGGGATTGAAAATGCCGGTCTCACTCCTTTGCATGAGGATATCCGCCGAATAGAGTCGATAGACAACAAAGAAGAGTTACGCTCCCAGATTGCACGTTTGCACCGTCAGGGCGTCAGCGTTTTCTTCAATATCGGCTCAGGTCAAGATTTCAAAGATTCAAGCAAAGTTATTGGGCAATTGCAACAGGGCGGTCTGGGTTTGCCTGACCGTGACTATTACACAAATGAAGACGAAGCATCCAAAAAATTGCGTGCCCAATATGTTGAGCATATCGCCAAAATGTTTCACCTGATGAATTTGCCCGATGGTCAATCACGCGCCAAAGCGGTGATGGATCTTGAAACCAAACTGGCTGAGTATTCGATGAAAAATACCGATATGCGCGATCCCGACAAGATTTATCACAAAATGAATTTTGACGATCTGCAAAAAATGACACCAAATTTCGATTGGAAAGCATATCTCAAAGAAATTAAGCACGATGATTTTGATGGTGTAAATGTAGGTCAGCCCACATTCTTTGAAGGGATGGACGAACAGATTGAAGCTACCAAACCGGCTGTATGGAAAGACTATTTGCTCTGGCATTTAATCAGCGACGCTTCTCCTTATCTTTCTTCCAAGTTTGTGGATGAGCATTTCAATTTTTACGGTAAGATTCTTACAGGTAAAAAAGCCAATCTTCCTCGCTGGAAGCGGGTATTGAACAGCGCAGACAGCGCTCTGGGTGAAGCTCTCGGTCAGCTTTATGTGAAAGATCACTTCACACCCAAAGCCAAAGAGAAAGCACTGCATCTGGTATCTGCTCTGCGCGACGTTTTGAAAGACGACCTTTCTTCTCTTTCCTGGATGGACGACGCCACCCGCAAAAACGCTCTCAACAAGCTGGATTCATTTGGACTGAAAATTGGCTATCCTGACAAATGGCGCGATTACAGCAAATTGGAAATCAGCCGCGAGTCTTATTTGAAGAATATGGGCAATGCCGCCGAATTTGAATTTGATCGTCAGATGGCAAAAATCGGCAAACCCGTCGACCGAAATGAGTGGTTCATGAGCCCGCAGACTGTCAACGCCTATTACATGGCTGAGATGAATGAGATAGTTTTCCCGGCAGGCATTTTGCAGCCGCCCATTTTTGATCCTGAAGCTGATGATGCCACTAATCTTGGTGCGATGGGAATGGTTATTGGTCATGAAATGACACACGGTTTCGACGACCAGGGATCCAAATTCGACGGTCAGGGAAATTTGAAAAACTGGTGGTCAGAAAACGACCTCAAACGATTTAGAGAGCGTGTGACACTGATTGAAAATCAGTATCAAGGATATAAAGCTGTAGATGATGTCGCTTTCAAAGGCAAACTGGTAGCCGGTGAAGCAGCAGCCGATCTGGGTGGATTGACTATCGCTTATAAAGCGTTGCAAAAACTGCTGGGAGACAAGCCCAGAGAAAAAGACAAAAATGGTTTCACTCCAGAACAACGCTTTTTCCTTTCCTTCGCGCAAGCTTGGGCCACTAATGTGCGACCCGAAAAAGCACGTTTGATGGCGGCTGTAGACCCGCATCCTACGCCGCATTATCGAGTGCTCGGAACACTGGCTAATATGGACGAGTTTCAAAAAGCTTATGACATCAAAATGGCTGATTCATTCATGCTGCCGGAAGACAAACGATGCCGCCTCTGGTAAAAGCAAGAGAAAATCCGCTTGCCACCTGTAATCTTGAATCGCTGCCATTCAGATTCACTGACCAAAGCCGTGATTCCTTTTACAGAAAAATGAAGCAAAAAAGGTTTCGGGGAGCGCTTGTTGGCAAAGAAGGCTCAGGCAAAACCACTCTTTTGTTTGAAATCTCGCGCAATCTGCCGCAATTTAAACCGGTCTTGATCAGATTGTCCGGTGGTAAGCGCAATTTACCCTGGCAGTTCTGGCTGAAACCGTTGACCAGAAAACACATTGTCCTTATCGACAGCGCAGAAAACTTATCCTATCCGCTTTTCTGTTTACTGAATCTGAAATGTCTTATCGCAGGCGGCTTGATAGTCACGGCTCACAAAGAGGGGCTTCTGCCAACATTAATTCGCTGCCGGACATCGGTCGAACTGCTTGACGAGCTTATCGAGTCCCTGCTTGGCTACAAGCTCGATGGCGCGCGGGTTGAGGCTCTGTACAAACGCTCAGGCGGAAATATTAGACTGGCGTTCATGCACCTTTACAGCGATATTTAATATCTGAAAAGGTCAAATTGACAACGATTTAAGGGCATAAAAAATAGGTTGTGATTCTTCCTCTGGGGCAATGACAACCTGTATTACTTCGTGTCCATTTTTAAACACTATGACAAACAATCAGTCCCAAGGGTCGCCGGTTACAGAAATAGCAGAAAAAATCCGTCTTCTGGAAGATAAAGAAGGAATTGCCCCCTGGAAAAAGTGGGGGCCGTATTTAAGCGAACGACAATGGGGCACGGTGCGCGAAGACTACAGCGACAATGGCGACGCCTGGAATTATTTTACGCATGATCAGGCTCGGTCCAGAGCCTACCGCTGGGGCGAAGACGGGATTGGCGGAATTTCGGACAGCGACCAGAATCTATGCTTTGCAGTGGCCATGTGGAACGGCAAAGATCCTATTTTGAAAGAAAGACTGTTCGGTCTTACCAATTCGGAAGGAAATCATGGCGAAGACGTCAAAGAATATTATTTCTATCTGGACAGCACACCCACACATTCGTACATGAAATATTTGTACAAATACCCTCAGAATGCCTATCCCTATATGGACTTGATAGACGGCAATCGCAGACGCAGCAAAAAAGAAGGCGAGTACGAATTGCTTGATACGGGCATTTTCAGTGAAAACAAATATTTTGATGTTTTCATAGAATATGCCAAAGAATCAGCAGAAGATATTTATATCAAAATCTCAGTGTTTAACAGGGGTCCCAAAAACGCTCTGCTTGAGCTGCTTCCCACACTATGGTTCCGCAACACATGGTCATGGACGCACGGTGTGACTAAACCTGTATTGAGAGCTCTTTCCAAAGACAAACATTGCGGTGTTCATTCAATTCATCATGAATCACACCTTCTAGAATCACCTAAAGATCATTATTTTTACTGTGACAGAAATGTCCAGCTTTTATTTACAGAGAATGAAACTAATCGTCAGAGAATTTTTGGTCAAAACAATACTAGTCCTTTTGTCAAAGACGCCATCAATGAATACATAATTCACGAGCACAGACACGCCATCAATCCGGATAAGCGTGGCACCAAAGTGGCTGCACGGTACCGGCTTGAAGTGAAAGCAGGCGGATGCGAAGTCGTTCATATGCGCCTGGGCACCAAAAGAACCGAGCATCCATTTGAAAATTTCGATTCTGTTTTTGAAACAAGAATGAAAGAAGCCGATTCATTTTATGACGATTTGATTCCCTCCCAGTTGAAACAACAAAAAGATAAATACAATTTGATGCGTCAGGCGCTTTCAGGCATGCTCTGGGGCAAACAGCTTTTCCATTACGATGTAGATCAATGGATAAAAGAACACAATATAAATGTTTGGACAATTCCTTCTCACCAGAAACTAATTCGCAACCAGGAATGGACGCATGTTTATAATCACGACATTATCTCAATGCCGGACAAATGGGAATATCCCTGGTACGCTTCCTGGGATCTTGCCTTTCACATGCTGCCACTGAATCTGGTGGACTCGGATTTTACCAAAGACCAGCTTGATCTTATTTTGAAAAGTTCTTACATACATCCAAACGGACAAATTCCGGCTTACGAATGGAATTTCAGTGATGTAAACCCGCCTGTACATGCCTATGCCACCTATCAAGCATATTTATTCGATAAAGGCAAAAACAACGGAGTGGGCGACAAAGATTTTCTCAAATATGCTTTTGCCACACTTCTTTCCAATTTCACCTGGTGGGTCAACAGAAAAGATCCAAGAGGTCATGGAGTTTTCGAGGGAGGCTTTCTGGGTCTGGATAATATCAGTGTGTTCGACCGCAGTGCCGAGGTGCCGACAGGCGGTTAGCTGGAACAAGCTGACGGAACTGGTTGGATTGTCTTTTTCATCCAGCAGATGCGTAATATATCCAT
>CAZEQP010000007.1:0-17115 GCA_964514345.1 uncultured Candidatus Obscuribacterales bacterium | reverse complement strand
CCCAAAAGGCAGGAGTCCACTTACGACACCGACGGCAAAACTTATCTTGCCGACAAAGTTTTCTTCAGAAGCGGCGCTGTGTTTCAAGCTGGAAAGCTGGAAGCGCAAGACCGCTATGTGAAAGAGTTTTTCTTCCCCGACGGGAAGTCTCGGCGCCGCGAGGTGCACATGAGAGTGGCATCTACCTGGCATTTGCACTGGGCGGAAGAAGTTACCGCCGAAGGCAAACTGCACGAGACTTATCGCACACTCACTGACGGAACGATGCAATTGCGCCGTTACAAGCCCAACGGCAAAGTTTTCGTCAAAGTGACAAAAGTGATCGGCAACGCCACTCCTGTCGAGACCTGGTATCAAGACGACGGCAAAACGCCAGCCTTCGAAGTGATTCGAGAAGACTGGCGCACCACCGTCACCACTTTCGCCCGCAACGGCAAGCTCAAGCTTGTGGAGCGGGCATTCATCGAAACTTACGGAACTTCGGCGCTGGAAGTGACTTACTTCGACCGGCGCAATCGAAAGACTTTCACTCAACGCTGGGTAAAGGACGAGGGCGTCTACAAGCTTAACGCCATCAACACTTTCTATCCCAACGAAACGGATAAGCGTCTTATCAGCTGGGACAAGGACCCGGAAGGAAAGATCTACCTCAATTTCGAGCAGATTTTCCTGTCCTCCCGCGAGGACGTCCGGCCTTCTCGTAGCTGGTATTACAATGCCGATGGGCGACTCTCAAAGTACGAGCGCTCATGGGGCAATTATCTCACCGACAAGTCCTGGGATTACCCGGAGGGCAAAGGTCGATTCCGTCCGGTTTGGATCGAGCCCAAATTGAAGCGGGTGCCTTCCTACATCCTGCCACCGCCTGCGGTGCTGGACGGCAAACTGGAAGAACCGCCGATTAACTGATGAGCTGGCAGGCACGGGTTTCAATCTGAATTGAAAGATTGAGCCCGTGCCTTGCTTTTGCACCTGACTAGTTAAATCCCACAACCAACGAAAGGACAAAACAATGACACTGTCCCCTGCTCAGAAAGGCATCGCCTGCGCCACCATCGCTGCGGCGATGATCTCTCCCGTTTTTTACCTGATCATCATGAGCATGGTCGGCGCGCCCATCTTGCTCATCAACATCCCCTACGGCATGATGGCCGGCGGCATTTTCGGTCTCATCACCGCAGTCGCGGTTGAGGCCATGACTTTCTTCTATCGCGACACCAAGCCGGGGCTGGGAATCCTCTCCTTCTTCTTCGCCAGCATCGCCGGCTATATGATCCTCTCGCACTTCCTGGGATATCCGTTTCTGTCCGAGAGCATGACAGACGGACTTGTCGGCGCCGGATTCTTCGGACTCTTCGGCGGCGCTCTGCTCTTCTTCGCCTACATCGACGGGAGGAACGGCCACATTTTCTATGCCGTCTCAGGCATGGTGGCAGGTTTCGTCCAGCATCCGGTGAGCGCCGCCCTCGGTCTGACCCGTGAGGTCACCGTCAAGGGCGCTCTCACTCTGGCGCTGATGGGATTGCTGGTCGCCCTGGTCCAGTATTTCTTCATGCGCAAATCGCTGCACAATCTGCTCCGAAAGAGCTGACCACAGCGTCCTGCATCAAGGTCGGGCGAACGGGACCTTTCACCAAGGGTTCCGTTCCTCCTTCCTTCGTGCGGCTGTCTTTTTAAAAATACACAAAGAAAGCCACTGAATGCGAGAGTCGGCAAAGCCGCTCGCGTTCAAAAGCAAGGAGACTACTATGCTGCAAGATCAATGGTTCAACCTCGGTGAGCCCGCCGCTCTCTGGTCGCTCATCGCCGTTCCCTTCATCCTGCTCTCAAGCTACCTTCTTCTTCGCCACTCCTACCATTTCCGTCCCAGTTTCCTGGCTCTCACCAGCCTGGGCGTAGCCTGCGTCCTGGGAGCCATCTCCCTGGCACAGCCGGTTTATGTGCAGAAGTTCAGCAACCTCGAATGGTTGCCTCGCAATTTCGTCACCGTCCTGGACGACTCGGGATCGATGAGCGTCTGTTTCGACAAAACGCTCAACGACAATGATTTCAATCCCAATTTCCAGGGCAGCCGTAACTGCGACGGCAAGACCATGTTCGACTACGGTCGCATGCAACTTTTCGACTTCGCCTCCAAGCGGACCGACGACAGGATTGCCGTTACGCTCCTGGGTGACAAGGTCCACGTGCTCAGCACGTTGTCCGACGGATCTGAAGTCTCGCTGGAACGCCTTGCCGGCGTCAAACCTCGCCTGGCCGGCACGAATATCCTGCCCAGCCTGGAAGCCGCCCTCAAGCAGCTTGAGAGCTTGCCGGCCGAAAGCCGTGTTCTGCTCATCGTCAGCGATGCCGAGGATCTGATGTACCCGCAAGACCTGGCCGGATTGAAGCAAACTGTCGAGAAGGTGAAGCCGCGTATTTACTGGGTTTACACCGCGCAGCGCAAAATCTGGTCGCAGACCGCTCGGAACTATTACCCGGAGCCGCAGTACAACGAGCTGCTCAGCGCGATGAGCGAGATGGGCACCAAGATTTTCAGCGTGAAGGACAACGTGGAGTCGGCTGAAGCTCTGGTCAAAATCGACCAGATGGAAGCCGGCAGGCTCACCCACACGGTCACCACCATCATGGCCGAAAACGTCATCAATTATTCGTGGCTGGCTGCAGCCATTGCAATTGGACTTTCTTTCGCATTCGCCCTCTTCGCAGGAATCGCCAGAAGCCCCAGGGCGT
This sequence comes from uncultured Candidatus Obscuribacterales bacterium, assembly GCA_964514345.1. Taxonomy (GTDB): domain Bacteria; phylum Cyanobacteriota; class Vampirovibrionia; order Obscuribacterales; family Obscuribacteraceae; genus Aved-18. The sequence continues at coordinate 14,382 of CAZEQP010000007.1, read as the reverse complement.
AACATCTCAATCCGAATAGATTGAAAAACTGGTGCGGAATCCGGTTAGTTATAGAACCGGTTCCGCACTGGTTAACTTGCAATATACTTTCATTCTTAAAATTTTTGCTCCTCAAGCTGGTATCAACGCAAACCGAAAGGTAAGGACTATGAGAAGCAAACCAAGGACTCCCTCCCAAAAACTTCGCGTTGCCGCCATGCACGACTTCGGTCGTTTCATGGCAATGGCACGCAAGCAGTTCCGTCTCAAGAATTTTCGCCATGCCCTTCTCCTCACCCAGCAGGCCAAGCGTCGCTGGCACAAAGGAAGGGTGGTGATCAATAGCGACTATTTCAACGCTCATCTTCTGGAGCGCCGCTGTTTGTACGGGATCATGAATCCCGCCAACGCCAAGCGCATCAGAAGGCGCATCGCCGCGAATCTGTTCGAATCGGTGCGTCTGCGTTTCTTCCTGGCTGAGACCGAAAGCGGCTCGGCAAGGAACCGGCATGAGTTTTCCGCCCGCGATTCTTTCATCAACGAGGCGCTCAACAACGGCATCGAGCTCATGAAGCTCAACCGTCACGAAGGCGCGCTCAAAGTTTTGCAGTGGGGGCTTTCCGCTTATCCGGATGTTCTGGATCGCATGGAAGACTATTACAAGGTGAGCCTGTATGCGCGCGCCGCCATGTGCGCCATCAAGCTCAGCCGCTACGGCAAAGCTCGCTCGCTCATCGAGGACGGACTTTCTGCAGTCAGTCATGTCCGCATCGGGCAGCTGCAGGATTCGGAGTTTCTTTTCGAGGCGGTTTCAACCCTGTTCAGCGCCCGCGCTGAGCTGCGGCAGGCTCAGGCTCAGCTCGACTAGTAGACTGACCCGAACCTGAACTAAGATCGAAATTGAACTGAGTCTGAGAAGAGGTAAGGACCCGGCTTATATGCGGTCCTTACCCCTTCTCTTACCACTTATCTTTCTCTTACTTTTATTCTCATTCTGATTCTTTCTTTCCGGATATCTGCTATACGTTTTAGTATTCTGGAAGTGCTTCAATGAGGCGGTTATGGGATAAGACACCTAAAAATGGAGGTCAAAATATGAGTCTTACCACGTAAAACGGTCTTGTTTAGGGCGAGATATGCAACTGAAAAGCATTTATGCCTGAGCAGGCATAAAAAGAGGCTAAAAATATGCCTGGGGGAGCATAAATGCCTTTTGCAAGAGATTTTTGTCACTTCAATCTGAAGCTCAGGCATATTTTCGTTTTACTACATTTCATAGTATTGCCGGAGTAGAAGAAAACTGGAAAAGGTCCTCACTGTATAACGCATCGGGAGAGCCGACTTTAAATATCGGCATCTCCCTTTGCAGTCGCAGTCGAATAATCAGACTGATTACAGATGAGTCAAAGGCGAATCACAGATGAACTACAGTTGAATCCCAGAAGGACTCAACTGCCAAAATTCAGCAGTTCAGCACTGGCGACTTACAGCCCAATGAGCCATCCGAACCAGGCTTTGAAGCGAGCAAATTTGACCTTGCCGCTAGAATCGCAGGTGGTGGCACCTTCCGGAGCTGCAAACTGGGCTGCTGCTCCGTTATCCAGAAAACGCTGCGCATCAAGAGCGGCTTGACACCCGCTTCCCGCTGCCGTGACGGCCTGGCGGTAAGTGGGGTCCTGCACGTCTCCGCAGGCGAAAACGCCTTCGATTGCGGTGGACGTTTTGGCGTCCATAATCCCAGTCATGAGATAGCCGTGGTCGTCCATATCGAGAATACTGGCGAAAAGCTTGGTGTTGGGATCATGCCCGATACCAAGAAAAACCCCGTTGCAGTCAAGCTCTTGCAATGCTTGAGTCTTGACGTTCTTGAGGGAGACTGCCACCACAGAACCTGTGCCCCGGTCGAGGATGTCTTCCACGACAGTGTCCATGAGGAAGCTGATTTTCGGATTTGCCTGAGCCCGGCTCACCATAATCCTGGAAGCGCGAAATGAATCGCGCCGATGGATGATGGTGACCGAGTCGGCGAAACGTGTGAGGAAGTTGGCCTCCTCCAGAGCGGCGTCACCGCCTCCGACGACGATGACCTTTTTGCCCTTGTAGAAAAATCCGTCACAAGTAGCACATGTAGACACGCCGCGCCCCATCAAACGCTTTTCCGATTCCAGACCCAGAAGTCGGGCTTTGGCGCCGGTGGCGATGATGACTGTGTCCGCCTCGATAGTGACCGAGTCGGATTTCAGTTTAAATGGGCGTTGCGAGAAGTCGACTGAGTCGATGTCTTCAGTTACGAAACGAGCGCCGTATTTTTCGGACTGCAAGCGCATGTCTGCCACGAGCTTGGGACCTAAAACAGGCTCTGCGAATCCGGGGTAGTTTTCCACTTCGGTAGTGTTTATTAACTGACCGCCGGCCAAATAGCCTTCCACGACGATTGGTTCAAGCATGGCTCGAGCTGCGTATATCGCAGCAGTCAAGCCGGCCGGACCTCCGCCCAGGATGGCCACTTTGGTCTTCAAAGTGCCGGTTAAATTCATGGTTTACTCCTGCTCCACCTCAATGTGGAGATGAGCGGTTGTTACTGTGCGCCGTCCTGGCGCGAGGCGTCGTCGGTGACAGGGACACGGCAGACCTGGCACTGCTTGAGCGTATCGCTGCACTTGTCGCAGAGCTTCTTGTGCCCGCGATTGGTGCCGTTGCCGCAGTTCTGGCACGTTCCGGTGACAGTGGGAGTGATTCCGTCCACTGCGTGATCTTTGCACCGCATGGGTGTATTCCTTTGCTGTTGATATTTCTAGTTCAGAGAAAAAAAGAGCTTACTTGTTCCAAAGCCCACGCCGGCCGATTGGCGCGCCCGAAATGCTTTCGGACTGCTCCAGAACACCGGAGGCGTGATTGATGTACTCGACCGCACTGCGCAGAATGAGCTGGCTTACATTCACCCTGGCGCTTGCAAGCAGCTCAGGATGGGTGCCGAGGAATTTGGCCGCTTCGCTCATGAACTTCTCGATGTCGGCAATAAAGTCGCCGGCAAGAAGTGCATCGATGGAAGGGATATCGCAAGCAATCTTGAAACCGGCCTGCTCGAGAGCCGAGCCGGCCAGAAGCTTGGCCTGGTGGGCTACTGTAGCAGAAAAGATGCGCTGGGCATCGTTCAGTGTGTGATGAGGAAAGCGTGTGGATTGCGATTCTTTCACCACACTGTCGGCGCGTTCCAGAACGAAACGAGCCTGGCGAAGGATGCCTGAATATTTGTCTTTGTCGAGATCCATTGTCTTGACCTTTTTCTGTTTGCGTCTGTTTAGGTAAAAATCAGCCAATGCCTTCTCCGCCTGCCCGCCTGCACCTGAGCTGGTATGCGTCATAGTTCATATGGCGGTAGGGGTAGACATAAGCTTTAAGCGGGTTGGGGTCGATGGCCACTTCAAGCACTGAGCCGCGCTTGAAGGCGTATTCGATGTTCGGTCCGTCAAGAAAGATCTTGCCGTTTTCCATCCGACTCACAACCTGGATTTTGTCCCCGAAAGGAACAAATCCGGAATTGAGATGGTCGCGCTCACCGGGCAGCCCGAAGCGCGCCAACACTTGATAGGCAAACTTCTCGGCAGTAAGTGGAAGCACTTCGCCTCCGGCCGAATGTAACAGACCGGTGGTACCGGTGGGAGTGGCAATGATCAAACCAGAGGATTTCTGGTTCGATATTTCTCCACCCACCTGAAGCTGATAACAGCACGTAGCGGCCGGATTTCCTCCGGTCACCAGTACTTCGTTGAGAGCCTGCATGGAAATGCTGTTTCCATCCAGGGTCAGAGCCAATCTTGCCAGCTTGTGGCAATACTCTTTGCCGGAAAGAATGCGATCCAGCATGATGTCGAAATTCTTGCTTTGAGCCAGACAATAGTTCCCGAAGCTTGAAACGGGAGCCGAGTTGACTCCAAACAAGGGCACATCTGTGAGGGAGTGCGCGGCATCAAGAAAAGTTCCATCGCCGCCGACCGTGATCACCAGATCGTGGTTGACCCGAATGAGTCCGCCCTTCTTTCGGACAACAGTATCGTATGCGATACCGCGTTCGGCGAGCACTCTTTTCACACGGTCCACTGTTTCCAGATGTTGGTCACGGGTGGCACTTGACTTAGGAGGCACCTGTGGTGTGGGTTTCAACACCAGCAATACCTTCTTGATTGTGGGTGTGTTCAGTTTCTTACTCCTTTTTTCCGGGAGGTTGAAATTGATTTTCTTGACTGGAAGACGCTTAAGGGTGGATTGGAAACAAAATCCGAAAAGATAGAGAAACAAAAAAGACTGTTTGTTTTAGCTTCTGACGATAAGAGGTTTCCATAGCTCTAACCAAATGTATATTTGGTCTTTCTCATTATACGAACGATTCTTGAAAACCCTGATGTAATCAAAGTCTTGACCTGTTTGACTTTGCATAGTGGTCAATAGCTCGCGCAAGCTCGGCTAACCTTCGGAATTTTTGTTCTCGCTTCAATTCAAAACCTGGCATAACTTCACTAGCACCATGTTTAGTTAAAAGCCTCTTATAAATTTTATGTTTTGCTGGTCAAAAGTTTTTCAAATTTTTTTTTGATATTACAAAACTCTGTTATTACAGTGGTTTTGCCTTCTTGGTTTATTTAAGGCACAAATAGATTTTTAGAATCATTGAATTCGTTTAACTGTTTTATTACTGCTCCAAAATCGTAAATCTAGTTATCCCTGTTTACACGCGATTGGACCTGTCTGAGTTTTCAAACCACTCGCATATCCCTGAAACACCATCTATCAACCCTTAGCCGGGAGACACACATGATGTCTTTGATTTTGGGCCGTCCTTCGCTTGGACGCCTGAAGGAGGTGATGAGGTGAGACGAAGATATCGACTCGTCAAAATCTTTTATTACCTCTTCAAAATATCGTTTTTAATCGCCGCGGCTCTCAGTCCACTGTCCATGCGCATTCGCCAAAGACGCTCGCAAGAGTTGTCTGTCTGGACCCCGGACACGACCCTGGTGATTATCGATATGCAGGAAGATTTTCCTGCCTCAAATCGTGTTTTGAAAGAAGTGCTGCGCGAGGTCGAGATTGCTCTGCTTAACGGCTGGGCGATTGTCGTACTCGAGTATCACAATCAGGGTCCGACCCATCCAGAAATTATGCGGTCGGTCAAACAAAGTTCCCGCCACGCCGTCGAAACTAAGTTTAAGGACGACGGCGGTCGTGAAGTTCATAATGCCTGCAAGAAACACGGCTTTCCCACCGGTCGTTTACGTGTATGCGGGGTGAACACCCATGCCTGCGTGAATGCTACCGTGTGGAGCTTGTGCCGTATCTTCAGGCAAAGTCTCATTCTCATTGTAAGAAAAGCCTGCGCGCACGGTGATCGAAAGAACAACTGGCAGCGGTTTTTCTTCTTCAAAAGTTACCGGGTGGTGCCTGTTTCACAGGAACAGCCCGAATCCAGAAGTAACCAGCAAACTCCAGACGAAGGAGAACTATCCCATGGCTAGCCCGCAAAACAGCGGAAGCGGTCCTGCGACCATTCTGCGCGGTGCCTTTATGGCAATCGCGCTGTTGTTCTGCATCAATCTTTTCAACTATATCGACCGCCAGAATCTGGCGGCCGTGCTTACCAAGATCAGGGAAGCATTCCTGACCGGAACCGACAGTTTGGGTCCGGTTTCTCAGTTTCTGCTCAAGTGGATGGGCTGGTTGAGCCACGGCTCGGCCGAGAACACATTGCTCGGGCTTTTGCCGATGGTATTCCTGGTGGTGTACATGATCACCGCCCCCATCTTCAGCAACTTGAAAGTGCGACCCTGGAAAATCATCGGGTTCGGAGTGATTGTCTGGAGCCTGGCAAGCGGATTTTCCGGTCTTGCTCAGAACTTCGACCAGTTGCTCCTGAGCCGCATGTTGGTCGGCATCGGTGAAGCCGCTTTCGGGCCCTTCGCCGCCGCCCTGCTTTCGGAGTACTTCCCTGAGAAACACCGGGGCAAGGCTCTGTCTTTCTTCTACATGGCGATACCGGTGGGAAGCGCTCTGGGCTACGTCTGGGGCGGTCATTTCGCCGACTCGGACCTGGGCTGGCGTTATGCCTTCTACACCGTGGTACCGCCGGGAGTATTGCTCGGACTTGTCTGCTTCTTCATGAAGAACCCTCCGCGCTTCGAGCAGGAGGCTCAGGACAACACACCGGGCGAATCTACCTGGAGCATCTACAAGCAGTTGTTCGCCAACCGCTCCTTCGTTTACAACACCCTGGCCATGACGGCCCTGACTTTCGCCATCGGCGGCATCGCCTTCTGGATGCCGACCTATATCCACGAGTTCCGCAAGGTCGGAACGCTCGCCGGTGTCAACTATACCCTGGGCCTCATCATCGTGGTCTCCGGACTGGTTGCCACCATCGCCGGCGGTCTTCTGGCTGACGCTCTGCGAAAGCGGGTGAAGGGAGCCTATTTCAGCGTGTCGGGATGGGCAATGTATCTTGCCGCCCCCTGCTGCGTGGCGTTCATTTTCGCACCCTTCCCCATCGCCTGGGGTCTGTTGTTCGCTGCCTGTTTCTGCTTGTTCCTGAACACCGGACCGAGCAACACGGCGCTGGCAAACACAGTAATCCCGGCGCACAGGCCGGCTGCCTTTGCCTTGAACATCCTCATCATCCACTTGCTGGGCGATGTGCTTTCGCCGCTTGCAATAGGCTCAGTCACAGACGCCACCGGCAGCATGAACAACGCTATGTTGATGCTGGCCGCCGTGATCGTTCTGGGTGGGTTCATCTGGCGGGTCGGTGCCAAGCATCTCGACCACGATACGCAGCGCGTCTCCAACTCAAACTGAGAACGCGCAGTTGAAACCGAAAGGCGAGTCTTAAGGCTTGCCTTTCGGATCACTTTCCGCAGAAACACAAACTCGGAGAACACCAATGGCAAACATGTCCTTCAGGGACCGCCTCGGTGACTGGTTGATGGAAGGAGCGGTCCAACACCCCGACCTTTCAGTTGACACCGGTCACAAGGCCCCCTGGCATAAAGTGATGTGCCTGACCGGAGTCGATTATTTCTCGACTCTCGGATATCAGCCTGGAATCGCAATCCTGGCTGCAGGCATCTTGTCGCCCATGGCGACGCTTGTTCTTGTGCTTGTCACCTTGCTTGCCGCTCTGCCCACCTACCTCTACGTGGCACGTTACAGCCCGGAAGGTCAGGGCAGTGTGAGCATGCTTGAGCGTCTGCTCCCCGGCTGGTCATCCAAAATAGTGGTATTGATCATGCTGGGTGCGGCCGCCACCGACTTCATCATCACAATCACATTGTCGTCCGCCGACGCAGCCGCCCACATCATCAAGAATCCGGTGATAAGCGACTTCTTCGGCTCCGGATCGCAAATGCTCGTGTCCATGCTCCTGGTCGGCGCCCTGGCAGGAATCTTTCTGAAAGGGTTCAAAGAAGTTATAGGTCTGGCGGTCGCCCTGGTGGTGGCTTACCTGACCCTGAACTTCGTTTTGATTGCCACAGGCATGGTGCACATTTTGATGCAACCTGAATTGGTCTCCACATGGTGGCAGGCAGCCACAACTCGCTATCCCCATGTGTGGGAAATGGTCCTTGTCAGTGCCTTCATCTTTCCCCGCCTGGCTCTTGGTCTGTCCGGATTTGAAACGGGCGTCATGGTCATGCGGCAAGTGGACGGCGGCGAAGCCGACCTGGAAAAGGACGCTGACGGCAAGTCTCTTCTCAAAGGACGAATTGCCAACACCAAGAAGCTTTTGATCGGCTCCGCGCTTATCATGAGCTTCCTGCTCATCACCTCAAGCTTCGTAACCACACTGCTCGTCCCCGCCGAAGCTCTGCAACACGGAGCGGAAGCGGAAGGGCGTGCGCTGGCATACCTGGCTCATCACCTGCTGGGCAACTGGTTTGGCACCATTTACGATATCAGCACAGTAGGGATTCTCTGGTTCGCCGGCGCCTCCGCCATGGCCGGACTGGTGAATTTCGTGCCGCGCTATCTTCCCCGCTACGGCATGGCTCCGGAGTGGGCACGCGCTGTTCGCCCTCTGGTTCTGGTTTTTGCTGTGGTGGCGTTCTTCGTCACCTGGGTATTCAACGCCGACGTCACGGCGCAATCAGGAGCGTACGCCACAGGCGTGCTCATTCTCCTGACCGCAGCCGCGCTGTCCGTCACTCTGGCTCGCTGGAATCAAGACGGAATCTGGCGCTGGCTTAATCGTGGCGTTTTCACGCTCATCACCCTGGTGTTCGGTTATACCACCCTGGTGAATATCTGGGAGCGACCCGACGGAATCAAGATCACCAGCTGTTTCATACTGGCGGTCGCCGTTCTGTCCTTCGCTTCGCGTTACTGGCGTTCCACCGAACTGCGCATAACCAAGGTGGTTCTGGACGACAACGCCGCAACTTTCCTGCATGACGCGGTGGACAAGTCGAGCCAAGTTCGACTTGTCGCCCACCGTCCCGGCGGCAGCGCTTATGCCATCAAAATGAGGCACAGCGCCGAACGCCACAGTTTGGAAAATACAGATACGCTTATCATGGTGGAAGTCGTCGTGGACAACTCATCAGAGTTCATGTACGACACGCTGGAAGTAAAAGGTCTTATGAAAGGCGAAGCCGATCATCCCGTTTTGCGCTGCCGAGCCCAGGCTGTTCCAAACGCCCTGGCCGCGCTGAGCTTGCACATTCGCGATGAATACGGCGTTCTGCCTAACCTCTACTTCAGTTGGACTGATGGACATCCGCTGAGACTCATCCTGGAGTTCCTCTTCTGGGGCACCGGCGAGATTCCGCTTTTGACCAGATCCATTCTGCGGGCTCACGAGCCTGAGCAGAGAACACGCCCCATCGTCCACGTGGCGTAAACAACCGTGCAACGAAACTGGGGAGCCGAATTTGACGGTTCCCCAGTTATCGCTTTGTCAGTTAGAAAATCCAAACGCAAACTCATTTGAAAGGACCTGACATGTTCAGGAAAAACACAGTCGCAACCGTCGCCCTCGCGCTAATCGCACTTGCTGCCTTCACGGTGGTAAACATGCAAGACTGGCTTTTCGACAGCCATTATCGCAGTCTTCACAGATCCATCTCCAAACTCGAATCGGTCTACAAGCGACCTGATGTGGCAGCCGCCAATAAAACGCTTGCAGCCGAAGTGAGACGCGTTCAGCTATTGCGCCTCGATCTACTGGAAAGCGGAACGTTCAGCGTGGATGAGCAAGACCGTTACTACCAGGCGGTAGTCGAGATGGAGAAGGCTTACAATACTGTAGTCGAACTGGCCTCTGCTGAAATTCGGGAGTACCAGGTTAAATCGCTCGAATTCCTCAAGTACAGTGACCCTTCTGACAGGACTTCGAAGTTCGAATACCTTCATCAGACCATTTCTAAGCCCACCGAACTCCAGCGCGAAGCTTTGCGTATCTTTCACCCAGGCTCTAATGCCGTCGAGAAAGCTAAAGAAAGAGCGGGATGGTGGGGAATCACACTGACAGCAGAAGACCTCAAACGCTCTTACCGAGACGGTCTTTTGGCCGAACTCAAGTCTTCAGTGCTCTTCTAATCTGAATTTGATTTGAATCGATGACGGACTCTGACGTAAACAGTTGCTTGGACTTTTTCCGGCACTGTTTACGTCAGTATCCTGATTCCCGCTATTTTGCTATCCAATGAATCTATACTATACGAACTAATAAAACTCTTTGAACCGTGAACTATTCACGGGCGTAGATATTCAGAGGGTTAAGAAGCTTTTTGAGTCTGATTTTTCGTTGAATTTTCTAATCGCGTGAAAAAAGCAGAGTGCTGAAACTAAGGCAGGGTGTGAAAAGTATAAGGGTGAAATGAAGTTGTAGTAATAGAAAAGACTCCTGGATTGGCTCAGAATGTTAGTTCTCACACAAACAAGAAAGCAAATCGGGAGTCAAATCTTGTCCAAGTCTACAAAGTCGAGAGTTACAGAGCAAGTTGATTTTCATTTAGAAAACGGAAACAGTGCTATTGCAGACTTTTCCGGCGGAGATATCAGTGGCTTGGGCGGGACGCGTTCGCTAAAAAAAGACAGATCTCCCTTATCACATTTGGTGTTTACCGAATACTTACAGAGCCTTTGGTATTTACTGGCATTTATAGTAATATAGGTGAAGGAAAACAGCCGAAGCTGGAAACGGCTTGAATACCCGTTATCCAGCTCGGCTGCAAAACAAATTCGTTTAATCAGGGATGCGCTTTGAGATACTTGAGCGCTTCCTGTTTGCCGAATTCGATGGCACTGTCCATATCGGTATTTTTGTCTTCAACATCAGGATCGATGCCGATTCCGTCCATATCGATATTGCCCGGCTTGAAGCGGAAATTGACCGCAATCAGACCACGTCCGAATCTCAAATTCCAGACATTCTGTCCGTGGCCTTTACCGAAAGTGCGCACACCGACGAGCATGGTGGCACGACCGGTGCCTTTGAGACCGCCGACTGTAATTTCGGAGGCGCTTGCGCTACCGCCGTTCATGAGCACATAAAGGGGTGTCCCTTCAGGCACCAGAAGCGGCTTGCGTTGCACCCGGAAAGTTTGTGAGGGACGGTTGTCCGACCAGGTCAGAGTTCTCACCTTTTCTGTGGCGGTGAGAGAAATCGTCTCGGTGCGCAAAGCATTACCTATGCGTGAAATTTCCACATAGATGATTCCTTCAGGCACCAGCCACTCAAGCAATTGCAAGGCGTTGTCGCGATCACCGCCCGAGTTTCCTCGCACGTTGAGCAAGACTGCCTTGTAACCGGCCGCTTTTTTCAGCGCCGTCGAAACATCCTGTTCGAAGCGATCAAAAGCGAAAGTGTTGATTTTGACGTGATAAACGCCGTCACCAAGCTCTTTATGCTCGACCATGTCGATAGGAATTGTTGCTCGTTTGATGTTTCGAACAAAAGTGTATGACTTGCCCCTGACGCCTTTGCGTCGCAGAGTGAGCTTGACACTGGTGTCGACTTTGCCGCGAATGGCTTGAACCGCATCATCGGTAGTCTTGCCCGCAAGTGATTTGTCATCCACATAAAGAATGACATCGCCTTTGCGCAGACCGGCTTTCTGAGCGGGTGAATCCTGACGCGGATCTGAGTGAATAATCATCGGACGATTTTTAGTCACTTTTCTGGCAGCCAGTATCTGCTCTTTGGTGGCATTGGACGGAAGCGCTTTGGCCGCTTCGTCGGCACCCCGCACATGTAGTGTGATGCCGATGCCGCCGAACTCTGCTCTGCGATCTTCGGTTCGTCTTGTCCATTGCGCAGGCAACCAGTAGCTGTCGTTGATAAATTTGAGGCTGGAAAGCATTTGCTGAATGGCGTCGTCGGTACCACTTTCGGTATCAAGCTTAGTGGTGCTTTTGAATTTGTTTTGCCATTCGGCTACCCAGGTCTGGCGGTCAGCCGGGCTCATTTCCAGAAGACCGATATGATCGTCCCTCAGTTTTTCAAACACCTCTGTGTAAAGCACAGGCCCGTTGAATTTGGTGGGAAGCGGAAAACTTCCAGCCATCGAGCCTGCTGCCAGCATGAAGAATGCGATGAGCAACAGGCTTAAGTATCGGCTTAATTTGCCATCCCCCCATTTAGCCTTGAGAAGTTTCATGTCTTCTCCTTCGTTGTTTTAGGATGGATTTATAGTGATGGGCAAAACTCAGCGAAACCGTGATCAATCTTGCGGTCATTGACCGAATTCTTGAATCAGGGATTGACGGATTTACGTTGAGTTCTGCGCGAAAAAAGAGTCACAAGAATGAATGGAACTGAACCTAACAAGCAATGAACTCCGGAAACAAGAAGAACGATTCCGCCTGTCTAAAAGAACGTTCAGATAAAGCGATAATGAGTCTGGTTTTAAATCTAAAGTTATGGCCCGGCTAGCAAAACATGACATCCAGACTCTATTTCAGCCCTTAATATCGTTGCCAAGATGCGCCAGCCGCGCGAGGATCAAAAAGACATCTTTCAACACAATTAAGTCATGGCGTTTGAATTTACCGCTTAAAACTTCCTACGGTAAAGCATCTTTTTTCTCACACTCTTTTTTCTTTCTCCCACAACTTAGCTTCAACTTTAGAGTATCTATGACACCACATTCAGTGTGGTGCCTGATGCCGCTCATAACCATAAGGAGGTATAAATGAGCGCTCAAAGGAATACTGACCCTCTGCGTAAATTCGTGTGGTGGGTTTTAGGGATCGACTTCCTGGTGTCAGCCTGGATGGCTGTTTCTTCTGCCATCGCAGCGCACCAGGTGGCCGTTCTTGCCGGGACTCCTTCAGGCCAGGCCTGGGTAGTCGCGGCATTTGCAGGTTTCTGGAACTTCTGCATCACGTTCATCGTGGCAGGTGTTTTCATCGCCGTCATCGCTGTGGCAGGGATCTTCCTCTTGAACTGGCTCCTCAACGGTGGCAAGGACAAGGACAAGAAGTAATCCCTCTTGCCCGATAGGAAAGTGGAGAAGCCCAGTAAAACTTAATGGCTTCTCCATTTTCAGAAACTGAACAACAACAGGAAAGTAAAAAAACATGTACATCGCAGCAATCGGATTCTGCGCCCTCGTTGCACTCGTCCTCTTCTTGCGTCACATCGAGAAGAAGCAGGCAAGAGCAAAAGCCGCTCACGACCAGAAGCTGAAGGAGTATCAAGACTCGCTGCTCAAGGTCGCTGTTCTGGCTTCGCTCAAGCTGCCTGCCATGGCACGCGCGCACGAGCTGGTGATCGAAGCCGCCTGCTTTCAGGTGAAGCCCTACGGTTCCGGCGGTCCCATGCGGATTCCCGAGCTTGCCGACGACGTTCGGCGCTACGAGCAGGGCCTGGCTTATTGCAAGACCGCCGCCGATTTCATCAACTCCCCGCCCAAAGCGATCTCGGGTCTCAAGTCGGCCCCTGCCACCGATGTGGCGTGGAAGAACCTCTACGACGCCATTCTCAGCACATACATGGAGGTCTCGGCCAAGTGCCCGGCCCGTCATGACGCCCATGTGCTGATTCTTGAGGCGTGCTGCTATCTGGTCTTCCCGGAGGGCGGCATCGGCGGTCCCTTGCGTCATCCCACCCGGGCTGACATGGTCGAGTACTACAACCGTGGTCTTGACGTTGTCGCCCAGGTGAAGGAGATCGTGGACCGTCCCTTTTCCGGATAGTTCACCGACTCTGTGAAACGATGGAGGTGAGCGGCTCAATGCTGCTTGCCTCCTTTTGTTTGCCTACTCAAGAAAGGAACTCAACTAGAATGAAAGCTCCTGCATATATGCTCGACCTTCGCCGAAAAGGGCTGGGGGACGACATTTCAGCGGTCTGACCATTCACAGCGTTTACGGCTTCGACACTTCGCTGGGTCGAGTCCAGATCCAGTTGATCAAGGACTAGTGCCGCTTTCAATGAAACAACAGGATGCGCTTATTTAGAAAAGCGCTCTTGTTGTTTCATTATTTTTGAAGTTTCTACTATTGTTTTTAGTATATCAATTTTGCACCCGTGTGACTTGATGAGGCAGCGGTTTGTACTTTCTCAGAATTTCGAAAGTACCAATTGAAAAGCCTTTATGCTCCCCCAGGCATATTTTTGGCCTCATTTTATGCTTGAGCAGGCATAAATGCTTTTTGCAAGAGATTTTTGTAACTTCTACCTGCTCAAAGCAAGCTGAAGCACAGGCTCATCAAGCAATGCGGGATTTAGTATCTTCATTCAAAAAGATTTCTATAAAAACGTTCCACCGCCGGCTCTATGTTCTCTTCTGAAATGGTGGCAAAAGGAATTATTAACTCGTCTTGTCTGGCTTCACCTTGATAATAGTAGGATGTGCTTGCAATAGGTAAACCGGCTTCATTCCCCGCTCTTAAAACCGACTCTGCTTTCATATTGGCGTGCAAATAAATGACCGTATGCAGACCACCTGAATATCTGGGAATTGACACTCGATGCCTGAATCGTTGAGTAAGAGCATAAATGAGCTTTTGACGCCGCCGTTGATAAATTTTGAAGCTGCGCTTGATGTGCTGCTCCAGATGCCCGTCTGATATGAGCTCTGTGAGCGCGTAATGCTCCAGACTGGGAAAAAGTCTTTCATTGAGAAATTTAGCCCGTTCAAAAACCGGGATAAGACTGGACGGGACAACAAGCACTCCTAGTGAAATTAGAGGAGAAAGCACTTTCCAGAAAGTGTAAATGAAAAACACTTTTCCGTTTTTATCCATTCCCTGCAAAGACGGTACTGGAGCTCCTCCATAAAAATAATCGCTGTCGAATCCATCCTCGACCAGAAATGCACAGTTATTTTGAGCCCAGGATAAAAGATCCCGCCGACGCTCGAAAGACATGGTGGCACCGGAAGGATCATGGTGAGAACAAGTGACATA
>CAZEQP010000006.1:0-17330 GCA_964514345.1 uncultured Candidatus Obscuribacterales bacterium | reverse complement strand
GGAAAAATTTTGAACTAAGCTTGTAGATGCCCGCCTCGGAGCTTCTTTGGACGCGAGTGCGATTCTCGCCGCCTCCACCATTTTTTTTCATTACATAAGATATGTCGCGAATAAATAGGCTGTTATATTGTCATATACATGATTTCAGCCCCGTTTTTATACCTTTAGCTTCTTAAACCACCTTACTCAAATTTTTTCCTAATTCAATGGAGAAAAAATTGACCGATCCAAACTTGCTAGACGCTAAGACACGCGTTGAATCGTTTGAGCTTTCCGAGCTACATTCGATTGATGAGTGGAGTGAATTTTTTGCTGATACCATCGAGCTTCTAAACCATCCTGATTATCAGGTCAAAGACTTTGTCATGGATAGGATGCAAAAAGGTATCTGGGCTGAAAATGCCCAATCTTACCGTCAACCCGGGTTTAAGCCGCCGGAAGCTGCACATCGTCTTCTTCCTTTATTGGACGCTATCGCTAAAGAAAAGGAACGCGAAAAATTATTGTTGTCTTTTTTACGCTGGAGTTCTTTATCTGATGAACAAAAAAATGTGATGTCTAAGTACATAAACGAGCTTCAGCAAAGTGACAGTTGGCCTGCAAGCCAGGTATTGACGGCAAAAATTCAAGCCGAATTATATGTAAAAGATGATTGGTCTGCAGCTAAGAGTTTTCTTGAACCATTGTTCGAACATGAAGATGATTTACTCCGTGCGGCCGCTGCCAATGCTTTTGGAGAAATGTATTTGTATCGAGCGGCAAATTTGCCACCACTGAATGAAACACTGGAAAAAGTAAAAAACTGGGAAATTAAGCGCCCTGGTTTTGCTGGTGCTTTCATTGGCCAGGTCATGTTGGACTCTGATGAAGGCATGTTCAAAGATACAAATATAAAAGTTGCTGATTGGGTTTTAGAAATTATTGCAAAGAGAAAATCAGAAGAACCTGACTTACCTTATTACAATGGAATTGATTTTCATGCGCACGAAATTATGTCGTGCAACCCGGTCGCGGTAGGCAAACTTATAGAATATGGCGCAGAAACCGTCGCAGCAATGGCAGCGACAGAAGAAGATCGTCCAATTGAAGGCATGCAAATTCATCTTGAAAAACTTGCGCACTCCTCCGACGATTTTGTCGCTCGTATCTGCTCGTGGCATCTAGCGTATGATTATAATTTTCTGCATCCTGAAGGCGTAAAACGCAGATATGTTCGACTGATAGAACGCAACGAGGTCAGAATATTTCTAGTGTTCAATCCCGGGGAAAATAAAAATGAGCCTTATGCAGCAACAATTTATCCGCAAGGAGATGCGATTTCTGACGATGTCGCCTGGAAATGGATAGATCGCTTGATACCACCCGAAATAAGACCACCACAGGGAAAAGATCTATATCCGTCGGATGGTGAATCGTCTTTTCATTTCGGTGGCTACATCGCCAATCTGCATGGAGACACCAAAAACAAAATCTGGAATCGCATCTGGATCAAATATCCATTGCCGCAGGATAAATGGATCTGAGAGCGATTATCGTTTAGCAAGGCATTAGCTTCCATACATCAAAAGTGATTAAAATACTGAATAATAGTAAAAAGAAAAAGCTGGAGCTGAGTTTGTAAATTGAAGAATTCAGAATTGAAATTCAGAAAAGAGTATTGGAACCAGGTCTTCCAATGCTTGATTCAATTTCACAATTACAATGAAACAAACGCTAAATCTGAAATAACAAAATACAAAAGACGTTTTCCAATCAATTCGATGGAACCGGAAATTGATTTGATTTACCACATAGAGCCATTTCGCCTGGCGTGTAGAATTACGGGCAAAAAGCTTAGCGTTAAGGATTATGCTGAAGACTATCAGAAAATCCTACACCCGGCACTCAAAACGCAGAAAACTCAAAAGGGCAAAGATAGTATCAATGTTCATTTTGGAGATTTCAGTACAACGTCGAAAAAGAAACGAACTTCTGAGAAAAGAATTGCGGCCGCTAAATCAGCTCCAACGAAAAAAGTTGCAAAAAAAGCTTTTAAAGTCACAAAGAAAGCATCCTCGGTTAAGAGCAAATCAACTAAGACCAGAACTAAATAATAGCAAGCAATCTCTGGCTCCCATTCACCTTCTCGATCGTCTGGCGGAAACAGATTGTTTATCCACATGGTATAAATTCAACCAAATGGTCTATACTGTTTGTCAAAATCGACAGGCAAAGGAAAATCTATGCGCTCAAAACTTATCACCGCTTTGCTCTCATGCTTAATTCTTTTAACCTTGCCAGCACACGCTGCAGACAAAGAGTTTGACTCTTTCTGGCTCGAGTTTAAGCAAGCTCTGCAAAAAGATGATCAGCAGAAAATTGTCTCTCTGACAAAGACACCATTTTATTATCAGGATAAGAATCTCGACAAAAAGCAATTATTGCCTCAAATCGGTAAGATTTTCACTCCAAAAGTTCGTAAGTGCCTTATTAAGCAACGTCCTGTTGGTGACAGCAAGGAAGGCGATAGCGGATTCTGTGGAGAGATAATCTACGTCTTCACCAAGGTCAACGGTCATTATCTCTTTAGCGATCTCGGTGTCAACGACTGAATCAGTATCTCAAACCTACAAAATGGAGTGACTAAGCACGCAGCTTCTGTCTGGGATCTAGTCGCCACAAACCAGTATCACGAGCCATTTGTAAAGCGTCGTCATATTCTTGTTTGGTGATGTAGCGATTGATCTCAGTGTAGTTTTTGTCGTCCACTTTGCCTGCTGGATAATACTGCGCCATGATATTCACGTAAGTATTTTTTGAAATTTCGTTGGATATGAATTGCATAATTTCACGAGTTCCTGCCGTGTTATTGGGCATCACCAGATGACGAACCATCAGCCCTCTTTTGGCCAGCCCCCGGTCGTCCATGACCAGATCCCCCACCTGTCTGTGCATTTCTTTTATCACTCGGCAGGCGGCTTCAGCATAGTCTTTAGCTCTGATGTATTTCAACGAAATCTGCGGGTCCCAGTATTTAAAATCAGGCATGTAAATATCGACAACACCATCAAGCAATTCAAGACTCTCCATCGAATCGTAGGCGCTTGTGTTGTAAACAATAGGCAGGCGCAATCCCATTTCGACAGCAAAAGGAAGCGCCTCAAGCATCTGAGGCACCACATGTTCCGGTGTGACAAAATTGATATTGTGACAGCCACGTGATTGCAGTTCAATCATCATGCCGGCTAATTCTTCAGGTGTAGTTTCGGGACCTTTATTTGCCTGACTGATGTCATAATTCTGACAAAAAACACAACGCAAATTGCACATATTAAAGAAAATGGTGCCTGAACCGTTTGTTCCTCTCAAACAGTCTTCTTCTCCAAAATGTGGAAAATGGCTTGCCACCTGGGCATAACGACCAGTGTAACAAGCGGCTGTTTTATCCTCCAGTCGATTTACTTTGCAGTCGCGCGGACAAATCTGACAGGATTCCAAACTGGCTACAGCTTCTTTCACACGCGCTTGCAGTTCGCCACTTTCATAAAGCTTCAGATAGGATGGCTGAAAATCGGAGCAACCCAGCACTATTTTTTCTTCTCTTTCATTTGCTTCTCGACGGCTTCTTTGTTCAGCACCGCATTGTCATAAAGCTTTTTGGCTTCAGGCATACGTTTCAATACTTTGATTGCTTTTTCATACTGCTTCTTAGATTCTTCCAGCCGCTCGTGTGACTTATAGAAATCAGCCAGATCGGTAATGCTTCTGGCACCATCTACAGTATTGATTTTTTTATCCTTCTCGAATTTTTCAATTTTATCTTTCAAGTTTTGTTCAATTGTACAAACGTTATTTTTGTCCGTTTCTGTATTAACTTTGTTCGACTTGACTGGTGGAACGTACACCGCACCACCCACACGAGCAGGCTCCTCGGCTAAAACTGCAGACGGCAACAATCCCATAAACACAAGAAATCCGGCGACTGTTTTCATCAGACGCATTCCTCTGTCACGAATGGCTCGCAGTCCTTTGGGACAGTTGTCGGTGATTATTGTTCCGTCTTTTCTTTTGTATAGCTGCACACAAGCTCTGACGCCTTGCCGACTGAGCAGAAATTCTTCTGCGTCAGTTTTAGTCATTTGTGAAATGTCATAAACATTCAACGCACAAGATTGGCAAAAGCGTTCGCGCTCATCGCCAACCATTTCTTCCCATTTTGCCGGACAGGGAGCGGCAATCTCAATATTGTCTAGAATGCTTTTATTCTTATTGGATTGGCAGGGCATGTTTATTTTCCTTGTTGCGTATCGCTTTTGGGCGGCTCCATTTCTTTTTTGGCTGCCGCTTTATTCAGTTCGGCGTTTTTCAAAAGTTCCTTTTCTTTGGGAAGCTTTTTCAATATTTCAATCGCTTTGTCGTACTCAGGAATTGCCTCAGTATATCTGCGTTTACCTTTGTAAAAGTTGCCTAAATCAAGAATCGATTGTGCACCCAGCTTTGAATTCAATTTATTCTTTTTCTTCAAGTCTTCAATTTTGTTTCTCAAAGTAGATTGTGTGTTGAGTTCTTCCTGCTCAGTCTTACTCAAAACAGGCGGGGAACCCAAAAGAGGTCTTTGCTCTAGTTCTTTTTTCTCGTCCTTGACCGGAACACAAGGCTTACCTGCCAGTCTTTGCGGTCCTTGAGCCAGGGCACCTGAAACAAAAAGTCCAAAAGCAGCGGCAAAACTGCCGACTTTGCGCAAAGTATTAAAAATCGGGTCACGAAGAGGTCTGATTGGGCGCGGGCAATCGTCTGTAACAATCGTTCCGTCCGCTTTTTCAGTGTAGTTAAGGCAAACACTGCCATCATTTCGCAGTTGCAAGAATTCTTCCGCTTCATTTTTGGTCATGGAAGAAATGTTGTACACATTGAGCGAACATTGATGACAAAAGCGCTCGCGTTCATCACCTACCATTTCGTCCCAGTTCTGGGTACACGGTTTGGCAAGTTGCAGATTGGCGAGCGCTTTCTGGTCGTTTTTTTCGTTGGTAGACATAATTATAATCCTCTGGATTTATATTATGCCCCCCACTCTCCTTTTTGCACTTTTTCTAAGTGCTTCCTTACCCAGCGCATGAGAGTTATAGCTTTCAATGAAGCTGGGAAAATGCCAGTCCCAGTGTCACTTACTGGCACAGGGAATTCAAAGATAAAATCTTTGCCTTCCTGGCAACCATTAATCTTGTACCAGAGGTCTCCATCCCTGTAACAAACGAACTCAGCTTCAGTTTCTTTGACCAGATTGACGAGTGTGATTTTCATAGTTGTTCAACCTCAAAATTGCACAAGCAAAACTAATAGCGCCACCATATATGACACTACTTATTGCATGTGTGTAACAAACCTGATTTATAACGCGAGCGCGACTAAGCTACGCCCGCACCACGTCACTGAAGAGGGATGCGTCAAGAAAGATAAAATTGAAATATGTGGCAAATATGCGCACAGCTAGATACCTTCCTGAACCGGATTAATTCCAGCCTACTATTAAATTAACGGCTCGTCAATTAAAACTGCTGGACGAATCGTCTCTGTAGGGGTATGTTCTTAAAACAAATCGTCTTAGAGGTACTTTTGATGAGAAAAATTCTGCTTGCCGCCATCGCTTTACTTTTGTCCACTAACATTGCTTATGCAGACGGTGGCAGCAAAAGAGAAAAAGACGCCAAAGTCAGTCGCGACCAGGCTAAAGAAATCGCCTTGAGACAACTACCCGGCGGCACGGTGGTGGATTGCGATTTAGAAAAGAAAAAGGGCAAGCTTTTTTGGAAAGTCGAAGTCAAATCAACCGACGGCAAACAAAAGAAAGAAATGAAAGTCGACGCCAACTCAGGAGAAGTCTCGGACATCAAAGAAGACAATGATGACTAATGTCTTTTGATTCGCACAAAAACATAAGCATTGATGGTGCCCTTCGTCTTTTGACCGCAGCCGGCAAATCAACGCCTGAAGAAATAGATGAGTTGGAAAAGAAAGCGGAAGCGGCTCCTGATGATCTTGCGCTTCGAATCAGTTTACTTGGGTATTACTTCTGGAAATCAGAAAATCAGGATACTGAGGCGGATCACCTCCGAAATTTATTCTGGTTTTTAGACAGGGCACCGGATTGCGTAATTCTAAGATTCGGACCGGGCGACCTGCCAAAAGGTAACGAGCAAGTGGCTCTGCGATGGAAAGAACTTATTGAAGCACATCCGGAAAATGTTTCTATACTGGAAAATGCCGCGCAATATTTCAAAAGAAAAGACAACAAACTCTCTGAATCTTTGTATTTGAAATGTCAGAGCCTTGAGCCCTACAACTCGCACTGGCCAGAATGTCTTTGTCATTTTTACAAATTGACCGGATCTTCAAAACCGGCTCTCAAACTATTGCACGAGGCACTGGACATAGAAAAAAACTCTACAAAGAAATGGTATCTTTCAGTACAAATTTGTGAGACCGCATTTGACGCCGAAGAAATTAATGAAGCCAGAAGTTTCGCTAATATTATTCTTGCGCAAGCGGAAAATCACAAAAAAGACTGGTGTTATGGAAACGCTATTTTCACGGCCAATCACATTCTGGGACGAATTGCATTGAAGGATGGATCTCAAGATCTTGCCAAAGAATATTTGATCAAAGCGGCACGAACCCCAGGCTCTCCCCAGCTGAACAGCTTTGGACCAAGATTTGAATTAGCTCAGGAATTACTGGACAAAAACGAAACTGAAATCGTACTGCAATACCTTGAAGAGTGCCGCCGGTTCTGGACTTCCAAAGGAAATGGTCTGGTGAAAATGATTACCAAAATAAAGTCTGGTGAGAAGATCAAGCTAATTGAACATAGAGTGGATAAGTGCTAATATTCGGCTTGAAAAAACTAACTAATAGAGAGAAATAGTTTAGATGCTCAAAAAAGTTCTAATCAGAGGTTCAATATTTTTGGTGGCGGCAATCGTGGGGATACTGGCTATGGCTGCCGGTAAACCTGATCAATTCACCTGTCAACGCAGCATAGTGATAAATGCACCTCGCGAAAAAGTTTTTGAGCAAATCAATAACTATAAAAACTGGACCAACTGGTCTCCTTATGAAAAGAAAGATCCCAATATGAAGCGCACATATAGCGGTCCCGAATCGGGAGTGGGAGCCAAGTATGGTTGGTCAGGCAACGATGAAGTCGGTGTCGGCGGAATGGAAATCAAAGAATCCAAACCACCCACTAAGATTGCCTTTAATTTGCATTTTGACAAACCTTTTGAAGGTGACAATTTAGTTGTATTTTCAATGGTGCCTCATGGCGAAAATACAGAAGTGACCTGGGCTATGTCCGGAGAAAATCCATTCATGTGCAAAGTCATGTCCATATTCTTTGACATGGATAAAATGTGCGGTGATGACTTTGACAAAGGTCTTTCCGCTATGAAAGCTTATATAGAGAAGAATCAAGCCGCGCCAGAGGCTAAAGAAGATCCTGCAAAAGCGGATTCAAAGTGATGCGACGACGGCGAATTTGGATTTGTTCCCGGCTCGGCATAATGTTAGTTTAAGCCCACAACAGCGCCATCTGAGCTTACAATGTTCGGCGTCGATTCGGACATCCTCGTCTTTCTCAGGTACGCACAATGAAAAATCCAGTTACCAAAGTTTCGCTTTTACTATTACTAGCTTCCAGTTTTAGTTTCAGTTTATTGAATGTCAGTTTGCTACCTCAAGCTAGCGCCCTTGCTGGAGCGCGACCGGCAGTCAGACAGCATGCAAAAAAAGAGTCGGGTATGCTCAATATTCTGGATGCCGACGGCAATATCAAATCAGCCTGTCCATTGCGAAACACATCTGTTAAAGCTGACATTTCAGGATATGTCGCCCGGGTAAATGTAGAACAAGTATTTACTAATCATACTAATGAAACAGTGGAAGCCGTATACACATTTCCTCTGTCCGATACAGGCGCGGTGGATGAAATGCTTATGCAAATCGGCAACCGCACTATAAAAGGCGAAATAAAAACAAGAGTACAAGCGGCGAAGATTTACGCCGATGCAAAATCAAAAGGCAAAACAGCGGCATTGCTGGATCAAGAAAGAACAAATATTTTCACCCAGTCGGTGGCCAATATTCCTCCTCATGCCACCATCCGCATCAACATCAAATATGTGGAATATCTTGGTTATGAAAACGGAGATTATTCTTTTGTGTTTCCCATGGTAGTTGGACCTCGTTACACAGTGGGCGCTGCCGACGCGGATCGTATATCACCACCTGTAGCATCAGAAAAAAGCCGTGCCGGACACGACATTTCTATCCAGGTAAATATCAATGCCGGGATGTCCATATCGAATATTGCTTCCAAGCTGCATAAGATTGAAGTCAAGCCAGCAGGTCAGAGCACACTGGTATCACTTTCAAAATATGACTCTATCCCTAACCGTGATTTTGTCCTTTCCTGGAAAGCGGCGGGCGATAATTTCAAGTCCGGTTTTCTTGCTCACAAAGATGGGAATCAAGGATTTTTCAGTTTGATGTATTTGCCGCCTGTATCTGTGAAGCGGGATGAGATCTGCCCGCGCGAGCTGGTGTTTCTGGTGGATCGCTCAGGCTCGCAACATGGACTGCCTTTGCAAAAGTGCCGCGAGACTATGATTTATATCCTTGACCGGATGAATCCAAATGATACTTTTCAGCTAATCAGTTTCAGTAACCAGACTGAAAAGCTTTTTGATAAACCCGCTCCTGCCACACAAGAAAATTTGCTTGAAGCAAAAAAATGGGTGGCTGCACTTGAGGCTAATGGTGGCACCAATTTGAAAGCGGCAGTGGATGAAGTTTGCCGCCAACCGGCACCGGACAACAGACTGCGCATTTGCGCTTTACTCAGTGACGGTTATGTCGGAAACGATAGAGAAGTTGTAAGTGACGTGGTCAAATATCGCGGCTTGTCTCGCTGGTTCACATTCGGAACCGGCAACTCAGTAAATAGGATGCTCATCAATGATGTAGCCAAAGCTGGAGGCGGTGAGGCTGAGTTTGTTTTGCTCAACGCTTCAGGCGACAAAGTAGCTAAGAGCTTCTATGAAAAACTTTCAAGCCCTGTTCTCACCGACATCAAAGTTGAATTTGAAGGAGTGCAGGTTAATGATGTCCAGCCTTCAATCGTAAATGATATCTGGGCCAGAAGACCTTTATATTTAACCGGCAAATATTTGAACGGCGGCGCCGGATTCGTAAAAATCCGCGGCTTGCGCGGCGGCAAGACTTATGAACAAAAAATTCCAGTGCGCCTACCGGCTCAAGAGCCGGCCAACAAAGTTTTGAGTTCAGTCTGGGCCCGCATGAAAATAAACGAATTGACCCAGGCATTGAATCTGGTGGCACATGATCAGTCACAATCAGAAATGGAAAAGAGTATTGAAAATATCGGGCTCGATTATCATATCCTCACTAATTTCACTTCTTTTGTGGCGGTGGATGAGTCAGGTCAAACACAAAAACCATCCGACAGAAAAATTGCAGTAGTAACAGAAACGCCACAAGGTGTGACTTTGAAAAAAATATTTTCACCCATTATTCCTCCGCCACCGCCTTATTTAAAGCTGCCGGAAGAAATTGGACGGGTGGAAGGTCCGCGCGACATGAATATGTTCCAGGTTGAACCCACTGTAATGGACGAGCGTCACTACACATCGGGCAGAGCAGAACGTCATCAAAAAACCTCACCAACACTGCCTGCAGGCGCCACTATTCCGGATCGAGATCCTACCCCGCGCGAAAAAATAGATGAGGCGGTAAAGCAAAAAATCGCCGAATTGAAAAATACACCTGATGCCACCATCAATTTGTTGCTTGAAGTGGATTCATGTTCGGATAGTTTCATAAGTCTGCTCAAACAGGTCAAAAGTCTGGAAGTGCTCAAAATAGACAGCGAAACCAAAACTGTTTCAATCAAGGTTAAAGCTGACCAGATAAGTCTAATTTCGCAGTACACAGGGGTGAGAAAAATTAAGCTGGCCTCCCCTTCTTAGCCGCCTCGACTCCCCCCAAAATACTGCAAAACCAGCCCCGCCCTTGACATTACCTGATAAATTAAGAGGCAGCCTGACCACGGTCAAAAACTTTGGCCAGAATCATTCCGGCTACAAAACCACCTAAGTGAGCCAGGAAAGCTACACCGCCTGATTCACCTTCGCTTACCCCAAGTGAGCTTTGCACTTGAGAGAAAAATTGAAATATGAACCAGACTCCAAGGAAAACCCAGGCTGGCACGTGCATCAATGATGCACCTCGAATGGGCACATAAGCCAGTATTGTCGCTTTAGGATAAAAAATGAAATAGGCTCCCAGCACACCGGATATGGCACCACTTGCTCCAATCATGGGAAGATCGGAGCCGGCATTCAAGAATACTTGAGACATGGCGGCGGCAATGCCTGTCAACAAATAGAAAAGAATAAAACCGATATGTCCCATGCGGTCTTCTACGTTGTCGCCAAAAATAAATAGAAACCACATGTTCCCGAAAATGTGCGCAAAACCGCTGTGCAAAAACATGGACGAAAAAATATTTACTATTTGCCCGGCGCTGAAATGATGCAGAAATAGAACCGGTGTAAGTCCATGCGCCGTTATGAACGAATTCAGCTCAGGTCCTTGAGACAGCTCAATCAAAAAAGCAAAAACATTGGCCGCAATAATAAACCAGCTTATTAATGGAGCTATGCTTGACTGAACATCGTCGCGTAATGGAAACATCGGTTACCGCGGTTTGTTTGGCACCATTTGCGGTGGCGAGGTGAAACTGTCCGGTTGCAAAATTTGTTTGACTGAAGCAGGAAATTGGCGCGGTTTAAACGGCTCAGCCAGCAAGGATACATCAGCCCCGGTCCACTGATCCTTAATTACAGGGGTTTGTTTCGCCGCTTCGTCTTCCTTCACTTCCCTGGTAACGGTGTCTTCCATGTACGCAAACGCATCTTTGATTTTTCGCTTTTGAACCAGTGCTTCCATTAAATGCTTGGTAAAAACTCCGTTTGCATAACGTTTAGATTCCCAGGATCGCTCATCACCGCCGCTTGAACAGATAACCATTTGACCGACACCTGCTATTTGCTCCGGATTGATACTCCCCGGCTGCGCTCCATCTTTTGCATTGGCATCAGCAGCCCCGCTATGACAGGCATCCAATACTATAAGTATGCGTTCGGTTGGCACTCTTTCTTTAATAAGCTGAGATAAATCGTTGACATTAATGCCGCTGGCAAACAGGCTGGATTTATTTGTGTCATATGCAATCAAGTAATTCTTTGGTCTGTATTCAGGTCTGCTGTCCCTTTTAGCCGGGCTTCCATGGCTTGAAAAATAAAATACGACAAGGTCGTCTTGATCGGCAACTCGCGGTAAGAATTTATCCCCCAGCTCCTCCAATATTCGTCTCTGGGTTGCCTGTTCATCCAAAAGCAGCCGAACGTGATCTCTTTTGAAATTGCATTTCGAAACGAGAAAGTCCGCAAAATCACGAGCGTCTTTTGCACTATATTTCAACTTACTTATTGACGGATCCTGGAACTTGCTGATGCCGACTACAAGCGCCCATTTATCGTTTATCGGCTTGTCGGCTTTGGAAGCGGACGGATTATTGGAAACCACAGTGGTCGTGTGCGAAGGCGTTTGCGTTACGGTGGTATTATTTGTGGTGCCGGATGCTACCGGGAAATTATTCTGACCGGTGTTTTGGGTTGCCACCATAGTACCACCACCAGTGGCTTGCAGTGCTGTTGCACCTGCATTACAAACGGCTTGGACCCATTTATATTTAGGAACCAGGGCACAAGCCTGCGCGCCAAGCGACTGCACTTGTGTCGAGTTTCCAGTCATACCTGCCCATAAGCAGCTGACGGCAAGCAATCTAGAGCGCGTTAGATTGGGCATGGGCGTTATTTGATATGCCTGATCAATAATTTGTTTGCATCCGTTCACATCATTTTTTAAAGCTCTTGCCAGAGCCAACTCAGACAAAAGTGCGGCAGCCTCGACTTTTTCCGCCTGGGAACTTGAATTAAAAATATCAAGCGCTCTGGTCACTTCCGGCTCTACTTTGTCAAACTCCTGATTTCTGGCATAAACAACCGCTCTTGCGGCATGATCGAATGCCTGCTCGTATTTTGTAGTGCGCAAAGAAGCCGATTTATCCAGATCGGCAAGGGCTGCCGGATAATTATTGAGGAGACTGTTCATGTACCCTCTCTGAAAATAGTATCTGGCTTCATTAGGACTTTTAGCCAACGCCGTGTTCATGTCCGCCAAAGCGCGATCATAATCACCAACAGACGCATAAGCCATTCCGCGAGCCATATAACAAAGAGCTTCATTGGGGTTCAATTGCCCCGCAGCTTGAAAATCTTTGAAAGCATCATCCAGACGCCCACCATTGAAAAAGACGAAGCCTCGCTGAATATAAAGGCTCCACATTTGCTGGTTGTAAGGGTTGCGACTGATCACGTTTGTGTATCCGTACAACGCTTGCTCGTACTGCCCCTGAGCTTCAAGCGCCATGCCCTGCCTGATTACGTCAGAGATTGACTGTGCATAAGCCTTATCAGGCATTGCCACCTGACTAATAACTGAGCTAAACAAGCAAAGAATGAGAGCTGTACTGCAAATTGATTTGGGTAATTTCATTGTCAAGCCGTTCAAAATTTCCAGGGGTCGCGCTAATGTAGTTACACATTATATAAGTGGGAGGATTATCGTGCAAAAGTTATTTCTCTGTGCCATGGTAGCTGGTGTACTGTCGCTGTCCGGCAGCGCCTCCCTGGCTCAAACGGCAGACGATTTCTGCAGCAAGAGCAATCAGCTTTACGACCAGAGCGACTTCAAAGCCTCCCTGGAAGCGATAAACGACGCCATTAAACTCGATTCAAAAAACGCCATGTTTTATTACAATCGAGCAAAAATCAAGCGCAGACTGGACCAACCCAAAGCGGCCATTGAAGACTATACCAAAAGCATCCAGCTCGACCCCAAAGTAGTTGAGCCTTATTACAATCGCGGCATCGTCAAATGGGATCAAGGCGATAAAGCCGGAGCCATTGAAGACTGGAACAAAGCCATCGAAGTAAACCCAAATTATGCCAATGCCTACAACAATAGGGGCGTGGCAAAATGGGAAGCAGGCGATAAAGAAGGCGCCCTGCAGGACTACAACGAAGCCATCCGTCTGGATGAAAAACACCCCGATGCCTACACCAATAGAGGCGTGGTGAAACGCGCCATGGGTGACATAAAAGGCGCGCTGGAAGATTATGAAAAAGCCACCCAGATCAATCCGTCGCCAAGTTTGTTCAGCAATAGAGGCAATATAAGAGTTGCCGCCGGTGATTTCAAAGGCGCAATTGAAGATTACAGCAAAGCCCTTGAGTTAAAACCGGACGACGCCGGCTACTACTACAATAGAGCCCTGGCAAAACTGGACTCAGAAGACCTGACCGGAGCCATCGATGACGCAAGTAAGGCTATCGAACTGGATCCAAAAGACGCATCGAATTATGAATCGAGAGCCAAAGCCAAAAGGCTTAATAAAGATCTTGATGGTGCTCTTTCCGATTTGAATAAAGCCATATCGATAAATGCCAAACACGCAGAGTCATATGCTGAGCGGGCGCTGGTTTACAAAGACAAAGAAAATTTGAAAGCGGCTCTTGCGGATCAAAATAAAGTGATAGCACTTGCACCAAATGTTTCAAACAATTATCTGGAACGCGGCGTAACAAGAGAAGATCTGGGCGAGCTAGCCGGAGCCCGTGACGATTTTTCAGAAGCCATACGTCTGGATAAAGAAAACTCGGATGCTTTTTTCAATCGCGGAAATATCAAAGACAAACTGGATGATAAAAAAGGCGCGCTGGAAGACTATACCCAGAGTATTGCTCTGGTTGGAGATCAAGCCGACGCCTTCAACAATAGAGGTTTGATTAAAGAAGATCTGGGCGACAGAAAAGGCGCAATCGAAGATTACGACCAGGCACTGAAAATAGATCCTAAATATGTCTCGGCTCTGATAAACAAAGCCGGCGCCAAATTAGATTCAGGCGATAAAGACGGATCTCTCAAAGACTACAACGATGCTGTTGCCATGGACGGCAATGCAGTAGACGCTTATCTTGGTAGAGCCATTCTTTACATAGATCTGGGCGACGGCTCTAAAGCAATGGAAGACCTCAATAAAGTGCTATCGCTCGACCCGGAAAATTCTCAGGTGCACACTCAGATGGGCAGCGCTTATCAGCTTCTGGGCAAAGAAAAAGAAGCGGTGGAAGAATACACTCTGGCTATCAAGAAAACGCCTAAAGATTTTGTTCCATATGTGAACAGAGGGTTTTCTTATCTCATTTTGAATGACTTGAAAAAGTGTGTGGAAGACAGCAATCAAGCAATCAAGCTGGAGCAAAGCGATCCGGCGCCTTATATCAATAAAGCTCTGGCGCTTTGTTTGCAAAAACAATATCAAGCCGCCGCCGACACTTTCAGAGAAGCAGCAAAAGTAAGCAAAGATTCAGACGTCAGTTTGCGTGCTCATGTACTTGCCGCGCTCAATTTAAAATGTGCGGGCAATGATCAAGAAGCGCAAAAGGACCTGACCAAAGCAAAAGAGATTGCCGGCGAAAAAGATTTGCGTCATGTGGTGCATTTCATAAGCGGCAACGGACCAGAATCAAAAATAGTGGAAGTCTCAAGCGACGCTGTTTATTCAACTCTGGCCAGAACTTATCTTGGTATGGAACTTTTGCTTCAGCGCAAACTGGACGAAGCCAGAAAACAGTTGCAATGGGTTGTGGACAACGGCTCTAATAAATGCGACGAGTATTATCTGGCAAAAGCTCTGGTAGGCAGAGATTCACTGCCGTAAAAAAGTCTGCTTGACAATAATCGCAATACATTTTTTCGGGAAATGATGTAGACTAATGCCCGATCTGCGGACTTTAATCAGATTACCCAGGAGGTTTTCATGAGATTAACCAGGACTGCCGTCCTTTCAGTTTGCGCCTTAGCCACTTTGTCACAATTGGCTCAAGCCGCCGACAATTCAAACGCCAGAAGTTTATTCGTCGAACAATCCAAAAAGCCGACCAAACCAATCAATATCGGCGTTTCGTACTGGCTTGAAGTGGAGCGCGACGGCGCCAAGAAAAGAGTGAGCAACAAATACAGCTTCCAGAATGGCGACCAGCTGCGCATCCATGTCAAACCCAACACAGACAGTTACGCCTACATCGTTATGATGCAGGGAAGCAAAGGTGATAAGTCAGTTTTGTTCCCCACCGCCGACAAAGAAGACAACAAAATCAAAGCCAATAAAGATGTGGTGCTTCCCACCGGCGACAAATATATGAAATTCGACAACACACCGGGACTGGAAACACTCCGAGTGATCGTGTCACGCACAAAAATCGACCCTGAAAAACAATTGGAAAAACCGAAAGAAGCGGTCAAAATCACACACGAAGAAGACACCAAAAATGACAAAGTTCCCGATGGAACTCTTGTATGCATCGTGATGAACGGAGCCAACTACAAAGGCGCCCGCAACCTCACAATTGAAACAGACAAGAAAGAAGTCGAGAACGAAACACTTGTGGTGAACAAAGACCCCAACAAAGCTTTGACTATAGACATCGCTTTGAACCACATCAAAGGCTCAAAGACAACGGCTAAGAAAGAAAAGCCGAAAGCAGAAGCCAAAGAAGACAAAGACGACGAATAATCCGCCGGTCTAAATCACAATTGAAAGAAGGAAGTTCAATGAACTTCCTTCTTTTTTTATTACTGCGGAACTTGTAACTCCGGCATCACAATTGTGTTGTCACCACTTGCATTTGTGTACATATCGACGAAACGTTTGAGCATAACCTCAGGACGCTTCATCAACTCCACTCGCAAAATGGTGGTGACATTGCATGTATTGTGGAAGCCCTGGAAAATCAATTCAGGACAGGCAGTGTCTAAAAGCATGGCTCCCAACCCGCGATTTCGATCTTCTCGGGTGAGTCCCTGAGCGTAGATTCTATCCGCTTCATTGAACATACGATTGGCTTCATGGAAAATGCGTGCCAGTCTTTGATCGTTGAGAGGAAAACGTCTGGGGCTTTTATCCAGATTGAGATTTTCTCTCATCAAATTAATGGCTCCGGCAATTTTAACTCTCTGGTCGGGAGTCAAGCCTTCCTTTTTATCAACCAGATGCTTTTGCAATTCATCCAGTTCTTGTTGCGAACTTCCCACGTTAGCCGAATACTCTTGAACTGTGCCCAGAGGCAGCGCGGCTCGTTTTTTTGGACCAGTCTTAGAGATTCGCTCCACCTCGGCGTCGGACATAACGCCCGGGAAAGCGCGTGCATACGGGCTTTCGGACATCGGCTTGGGACGATCCGGATCAAATGCGCGGTGGGGAGGAACCGACTGGTCATGTGCTTTGTCGGTAAAATTCATGGCCGATACAAGTTGATCCGCTCCTATCCAACCGTTGGTTTTGACTCCCCACTGATTGAGCAGGAGGAATTCTGTGGCACCATTTTTGGTGCGTTTATCAACGATATTCACCACGTGTCCACCGGGAGAGCTGTTGCCAAATAAGGCGGCACGCACATCGGCGGCGATGATCAAAGGAGCGTTATTGGCGTCGAAAACTTGAGTGAACTCGGCTCCTGTCATTACATCGTGCACATTGGGCAGTTTGTGCTGAGAGCCCTGCCACTTGGGACCGACTGCCAGATTGGAATAGCCGGGACTCAATTTTGTTTCAACCGCCGCCATGTCGTCGGCTTTGAAAGCTGGGGCTCCAACAGGTTGCCCATTGTCGAATTTGATTGGGTCTGCGTCCCAATTGACTCTATATCTGTCTCCGGTGTCGGCTTGCCCGGCTTCACCCACTCTGCCTGGCGTGAATACCCATCCCCATTTGTTTTGACTGTGATAGTTGCACAGTAAATGGTTCATGCCTTGCACAAATTGATCTCTGGCACCGGTGCCGAAATCCTTGACACTCCAGGCTTTTGCAGCTTCTTCATCTGCTTTCAAAAATCTTGGATTATATGCCACTTTGCACCCGCTTCCGCCGTCAGCCGTTTGCGGATTCGGTTGCGGTGTGGGAGTGGGTGTGGGTGTAGGTGTGGGTGTAGGTGAAGGATCAACTGTCACTGGATTGGGATTGGGATTGGGATTGGGATTGGGAGTCGGCTGTGGTGTCACATCCGGTGCTTCACCGTTTCCGCTGTGGCTCAAAGCCACTTCTATAACTGTCGGTTGATCCGGGCTTTCACCTTTGACATATACAC
>CAZEQP010000005.1:0-17496 GCA_964514345.1 uncultured Candidatus Obscuribacterales bacterium | reverse complement strand
GTCGGGTTGAAAGTCGCGAGAAAGACTTGCAGATTGAAATTGAAGGATACCTTGCTCGTCCGGATGTTTTCAGGGCAGACAGAAAAGGCCTGCTTACAATAGTGAACGGCAGACCCGTACGCTGTCCGCTCACGCAAAAGGCGCTTGAATACGCGTATTCCGATTTGATTCCGCGGGGAAGATATCCGGTTGGCATAATCAATTTGACAGTTCCACCGCAGGTAATTGACGTCAATATTCATCCGACCAAAAAAGAGATCAAATATCAGAACAGCAATGAAGTCTATCTTTCTCTGCATAAAGCAATCGGAGAGTCGCTCAGACAGTTTAAAGCCGAGCAGGTGGCTTATATGCAAAACAGCACTGTATATGAAACCAGCGATCTTTATAAAAATGAATCCAGGGAACTGGCTGCTGTTTCCGTGGCGCAAGAAGTGAGCGAATACAGAACTCCTTCCCCGGTTGCTCAACTGGATTTCAAAAAGGATCTTGATTATCGTCCTACTTATGCACCGGATCGCAGAGACAATGTGCGTACTCTGCCGCAGCCGGTTTCATATCAGACAATTCAAACAGACGAAGCCAGGCTTCCTGTGGGCTGGCGTCTTGCCGGTTACATTCACAACACCTATTTTGTTTTTGAAACTCCGGAAGGTGTTGAGCTTGTCGAGCAGCATATAGCGCATGAAAGATCGCTTTATGAGAAAATTCTAGCGGCTCAGGCAACTGAAAGTGGCGTGGATAGCCAGACATTGATAGTAAGTGAGCCGATAACTTTGACCAAGAGTCAAGTTGAATTATTGAAAGAGTATCAAGAAACATTGGAAAAGCTAGGATTCAAGTTCAACTTTTCAATCGCCGAAAAAGTCAGTCTGTCAGAAATCCCGGTTGATGTCCAGGTTTCAGAATGTTCCGGCATCATTCAAAAATTACTCGAAGATCTTGAACTCACAGAAAGCACTGACAAATTTCTTGATGCTTGCAAGAGTCTTGCCTGTCAGAGCGCCATCAAAAATGGAATGTACATGTCTGAAAGTCAGATCATTTCGCTTATTTCGATGTGGTTGAAAACGCAGAGAAACGATACTTGCCCGCACGGAAGACCGGTGCGTCTCAAATTTTCCAAAGAGAAACTGTTCGAGATGTTTCATCCAAAGTGACCTTCGTAGGGTCCGTAAAAACTGGGTGAGAGTCCCTTTTATGTGGGTTACCGCATATTCGGACGCGCGAAAAAACGGCATTTATATGTCCTCCCATATATTTTCGCCCACTTTTTTATGTGTCCTCCCATATAATTGCTTTTGAGCTGAGGCATCCGACCACAAGATTCATCCTGTTTTGTCTGTTTCATTATGAAATCTGGCAAAACCGTAAAGAGACCGGTCTGGGTACTTAGGCCAGCTTCGCTAGAACTAATTCTAGTTCACATATAGTCTTGGAATCCTGAACCAGTACGGTTTCACATGTTTTTTTATCAATAAGCCTTCAGTATTGGAGAGCCTTAATTATTAGGCGTAAGTTGTCTTGTGATAGGCAGGAAGTATCTTCTCTTGACATCATCAAAGGCTGAATTTAGGCACTATTTCTTCCAATCACAACAGACAGAGACGCCCTTTTCAGGGGTGTTTCCTGTCACAGCCACATGAAAGGAAAAGTCGTGATCGACTTGATGCTCGCTAACTATCAGGTTACAGCGGTGGCATTCTTCGCCGTGTTCTACATCGGCATGGAACTGCTTGTCTGGCGTCACATCTTCGCAAACGCCGGCGACACCACCCTGCTCATTATCGACATGCAAGACAACTGGCCCTGCAGCCGTCCCATCATTGGCGCTGTGGTCAGAGAGATTGAGCTGGCCAAGAAATATGGCTGGAACATCGTTCTTGTGGAATTCCACGGCGTCAACAGACGAGGCAAACCAACGCACCGAGCCATTCTCGATGCGCTGGCTACCGCCCGCGTGCCAAAGATTACGGTGGAAAAATCCAAGGAGGACGGCGGCGAGGTCATTCTCGACGCCTGTGCCAAGCATGGGTTCGGTACCCGCAATTTCCGTGTCGCCGGTATCATGCTTTTGCGATGCTTGGGTTTGACCTGCGGAACAATCGCTCGTCGATTGCCGCAGAGCAATCTTTATCTTGTGCGTGAAGCCACCAACTGCGATTTCGATCTGGCTCATCGCGACTATTACCACGAGCCCAACTCTCGTTTCGTCGACCAGGAAGATGTCGAGGCGCAGTTGGCTTTCGCTGCTCTGAACACATGAAAATGCAACTCTGACAGAAAAGGAGCATGTATCAACATGACTGCCAAATCCAAGATCACTGCCTCCTCCGTCTCCCCCAGGGCCGGTGGTGTTTCTTCCCGGATTCACTGGGTGTCGTCGATCTCACCGACCGAGATCACTTCGCAGGAAGCTGAAGACGCTCAGGCTGAGGCGGGCTATCATCCGCTCGGTTACGGCTTCTTCGGCTTCTCGTGCAAGCCTGTCGACGGTGGCTTCCAGGCCACCTGGACCTGCTCTGCCAGCTGCGACTGACGCGGCGTTGAATTGGTGAAGAGAGGACGGGAATACTCAGCAACTTAAAGCTGAGATTCCCGGCTTTCTTCATTTGGACCGCCTACTATTAATGTATATAGTGGAATCACAACCGTATGGAATAACTTCTTTAATATGCACATAATCGTTTTTGAAATCTCCACAATTGCACCCGATTGTGGAGGAAATAAGTAGTTTGCTTGGCATTTCGTTACAAGCGTACAAGCGCGATTTACAGGCATTTTTGCGACCGCTATGGTGGGGAAAGGTCGTCTGAAGTTTTGCAATGTAACGTCCTTACTGCGAGGTCAACTGAATATGCAATTCAATTTAATTCTCTTACTATCAATTTTGTTGTTTCTTCCTCAACCTGCCCACGCTTACATAGATCCGTCGGCGGGTGGTTATATTGTGCAAGTGGTTTTCGGGGTTTTCCTGTCTGCTTCTATGGTGATGAAGTCTTGGTTTTCGGCCAAGAAAGGCGGCAAGAAAATATGAAAACATTATCTTTGAGAGACCCCAGCGGTTGTGTTTTTACAGTCGGTGACACAGTCTATCGCGCTCTGGCCGACACATATGAGCCATGCTATGAAATGCTTATACAGAGCGGACTTTACTCGCGTTTAGTGAGCGAAAAATTGCTCATACCTCATGTGGAAGTGGACGACAATCTGGAAATTGTCACCAGAGCCAATGACACAAAAAACGCACCAAGAACGGCATCACAAGATAACTGGCTGCGACAGAGGATTATCAGGCCCGAAAGAGTTGCATTCATTTCTTATCCGTACGAGTGGTGTTTTGGACAATTAAAAGAGGCGGCATTAGCCACTCTTGCTGTGCAAAAAATTTCACTGGAGTATGGCATGAGTTTGAAGGATGCCAGTGCTTACAACGTTCAATTTCACAAAGGCAATGCTTTATTACTGGATACAGGATCTTTTGAACCATACCCGACAGATAAGCCCTGGAT
The DNA here is from genome assembly GCA_964514345.1 of uncultured Candidatus Obscuribacterales bacterium. Classification (GTDB taxonomy): domain Bacteria; phylum Cyanobacteriota; class Vampirovibrionia; order Obscuribacterales; family Obscuribacteraceae; genus Aved-18. The sequence continues at coordinate 13,984 of CAZEQP010000005.1, read as the reverse complement.
AGCGTACAGTCAATTTGTGCGCCATTTTCTGGCACCGCTTGTGATAATGTCCAGATGCAGTCCGGAAACGAATAAACTGCTTTTGTCCTGCACTGACGGTCTTCCGCTTGAGCTTGTGTGTGAGATGTTACCCTGGCACACCTGGTTGAATCCTTCACTGGCGGCTCATTTGCTGGGCAACAAAATGGCTAAACAAGCCAGCCAGAAAAAGAATGCGAAGTCGGAAGCCGGAATAGCTCTGCCCAAAGCTCACTTAATTGCTTTACTGGATGACCTGGAAAATACAATAAATAAATTGCAAGTGAAGTCAAAACGCAGCACCTGGAGCCACTATTATCAGGACAATTCTTACTCGGATGAATCGGCTCAACACAAAGTGAATCTGGTTTCTGATTTTATTGAAAAAACAAATCCTAAAAGTATCTGGGATATGGGTGCCAACAACGGTTATTTCAGCAAGCTATGTGCCGACAAAGGCATCAACACCATCTCTATGGATGCTGACATTCGCTGCGTGGAAGATAATTATTGCAACGCTGTGAATTCAGAGCAAAAAAATTTGTTGCCTTTGTTTCTTGATTTGACCGTACCCACGCCCTCAGCGGGATGGTCTAATAAAGAGCGTCTTGGTCTTGCCGCAAGAGGACCGGCGGATCTAATACTGGCCCTGGCGCTTGTGCACCATCTAGCCATCGCTCAAAATATCCCCTTGAAAGAAATAGCCGCTTTTTTTGCCCAGCTTGGAAAAAATTTGATCATAGAATTTGTTCCTAAAAGTGATGTGCAAGTGCAACGTATGTTGGCTCTGCGTGAGGATATTTTTGACAAATATGACGAACGTAGTTTCGAGGAATATTTTTCCAGATATTTCATAATAGAAGAAAAACAAAAAATATTGGGATGCAATCGCGTGATGTATCGCATGCAAGCAAGAATAGCGGCCAGAACAGTAGATTGATTTGACGGAGCAGTGCAGGATGAGTGATTCACAGACTAAATTAGTAGTTCCGATTCATCCGTTTTTTGCCGCTCTTGTTCCGCTTTTTCTTTACTACAATACCCAGGCGGCGCAAGAAATGCCTGTCGATGAGCTGATTGTTCCGGCCATAGCTGTGTTGCTCACAACCACAATTGTTTATGGTCTTTTGGGAGCCATTGTTTTCGCGCTTCTTTCCGGAAAGGGCAAGACAGTTCAACAAAGAGCAATTTTCACCGTTGCCGCATTTGTAAGTATGAGCTGGACAATATTTTTTTCACTCACTTATTGCATAGTGATACACGGACTTTTTGAAGTGAACAGTATTTCAGTGAATTTTCTGGGAGAAGCAGCAAGAATACTGCCTTTTGTCTGGTTTATTTTGCTTGCTCCGCTTGTCATTCCTGTATTCAACAAGTCCTGGTCTTTCAAGATGGATGCCAGCTTTCACTCTATTTTTCTTTTGTTTTTCTTGATTCAAGTGGGAGCCATGGGTTGGAATTTCTTCCAGGACGAAGTTGTGACCGCCAATTCAATCGATAAAACGCAAGAAAAAGTAATAGTCAGACCGGCAATTTTGACAGCTAAGGAAGTGAAAGCTGAAAAACCGGATATCTATTACATCATTCTGGATCAAATGGCAGGTCTGGATGGGCTTTACAAGCTTGGTTACGATGACGCCTGGTTTTATGACGAGCTGGAGAAACGGGGATTTTATGTGGCAAGAAAGAGTCTCAGCAATTATCCGATTACAAGACTTTCGATATCCTCCTCTTTGAACATGAATTATCTGGATTCGTTCACTTCTTGCTGCAACGACAAAAACTGGGCTGTTACAACGCCCTTGATGAGAAATAATGCTCTATCAAAATTGTTGAAACATCAAGGCTATAAATATGTGTTGATAGATTCAGGAGTTCCGCCGACAACAAGATCCAACACTGCCGATGCTCAAATGTTTTGCGGATATACGGATCATTTTACTGAAAAATTTATTCGCTCGACGATACTGTCATTGATACCGGAAACTGAAAATCAAGTTGCCGAGATTGAAAGAAAACGAGTTCTGCAAGAGCTGGATTATTTACAAAATCAGGAAAGCAAGACCGGTTCACCGCTTTTTGTTTTCTCACACATATTGTGTCCGCACGAACCCTACATCTTTGGTAAGAATGGAGAACCCGTCTTTTTTACCGGTGAACGTTGCGGTTCGCACTGGTCAGATGAAACAAAAGCGGCATATCTGGCTCAGGCAGAATTTATTCAGAAGAAAATTCTTGTAACTCTGGACAATATCATCAAAAAAAATCCGCATGCATTGATCGTGCTTCAAGGTGATCACGGTACTCACTGTTCGGAATATCTTGCCGACCAGAATCCTTCTATTGAGCTCTTAAAAGAGCGCTACAGCATTCTAAATGCTTATCGAGTGCCGGAACAAATAAGAGCCAAATTGAGCAATGATATTCAGCCTGTAAATAGTTTCCGCTTGATACTGAGCCAGCTATTTGGATACAAGTTAGCTCCATTGCCGCAGAAACAATACTATGCCAGTTATAATCACCCGCTTGCTATTTCTGATGTGACAGAAAAAGTTAGATAATCACTGAAAGTTTGGACTATTATGCTTTTGAATCGCTGGCAAAAATACTAAAAAGAATAGTAGCGGTAAGGAGAAAAATCAAAGATCCGGATTTAAGTCCGGACACTTTGACTCGAGCTAATGGAGAAAGGCTAACTTTGCCCTTCCTCATCTGCTCAGTAAAACTCAGTCAGACTTTCTCAGCCGACGAAGTTAGCTGTTCTGTTGATTCCTCCACAGAGCGTCAGCCCGATAGATTTCGCGACGAGCACGATTGGCCCATCCGAGCGGTCTGTGCTCGGCAAGGACACGCCAGGGATTGTAGGCGGCTCTCTCGCATCGCTCTTCCCCCGAGCTCTGATGTGGGAGAATGATCAGATCCGCAACCGGCTCAGGGTTCGTCAACCACTGCACTCAGGGATCTTCGACCGGTTGAGCGATCGGATCCATCTGACGTTGCACGCAGAAAACGAAGTGCGCCGGCTTGGAGGCCAGGAAGCGGTTGGCCCTTTTGCGCAGAAAGTCACGCGAGAAAATGTTGGGGACCGAGTACCAGGGCGTGTGTTGACTTGCAAACATGACATATTTCACCGCCGCCCCTTCTCCCAGAGCGTAGGGTGTCTGAGAGAAATAGTTGATGGTGAGCGGGTTCTTGACCAGCTTCAAAGTCGCTTTGAGAAGCTCAGAGAACTCGCGTGGGAACTGCTTGCGCACCGCGCCCAATCCGGCTGTGCCAATCAGGCTGGTGATGGCAGCGTAAGAAGGCAGGTCGCTGGCAAACAAAGTGGGATGGTTGGAAAGAAGAAAATCATGGAAGTTCGAATCTTCAGCGTCATCCAGCAATTTCTTGCCGGGCACACCTGCCACCTTGAGGGCCGCTCCGCGCACGTTTGGCAGGATATCGTAACCGACTCCAGGCGTGCCGTTTGAGAAACGGATTTTGGACAAGTATGTGCCTGGCTGGGCAAAGAGTCCCACCAGGTTGTGGCGGGCGACATTGGGACGAACGATGAAATGAGCGTCGAAAGTGCCATGTGATTTGCTGTGCACATCGCGGCGCGCAGTCTCTCCGGGCTTATGTTTTGCCTTTTGAGTAGCGAGCATCTCATCGATGATACGAGCAATTATGGCGGACTCATCGGGTGAAGGATTTTCAGCACCGAGTCTCAGCATTTGCCGAGTCCTTTCCTTTACGTTATTGCAGCTCGATCAAGTTTCCTTGATAGCTTTTGAATGTTAGCCGGGAGCTACAGTCTGAGGGGTTGAGGTTTGAAAGAAACGATAAGGGAGAAAATAAGACGATTGATACTAGGGTTCTTCCAAAAACTGAAACAAGCATTGAGAAGAAATCGTGACATCAGCGAGCTTAATAAGCTTTCAAATTAAAGTTCTAGTTAGTATAACTAGCAGAGGTATCCCAGAAAAATGAAGCTTATGCCAATTTCATTCTGAGTCTGTAACAGCAGCTGCGCCAGCCTGTTCTTTCTTTTCTAGAGCATGAGCATCCAGTGGAACGCTTTGCTTTTTAAAACAGGGAATGCAATAAACCGGCTTGCGACCTGTGGGTTTGAATGGAACTCGGGTACTTGCTCCGCACTGTTCACATTTTACGTCAGTGCATTGACCGGTATCTTTCCCGTCGCGAATGAGACGGCGATTGACTCTGCAAGTCGGACAACGACGAGGGACATTGGTCAAATTTTTTTCTGCAAAAAATTGCTGTTCGCCAGCGGCAAATATAAATGTCTGATTGCAGTCTGCACAGGAGAGTGACTTGTCTTCGTATTGCATTGAGGGAAACCCAGGTGCTTTTTCCATCATTTCACGAAACTGCTGTTTTGAAAAAGGGGGCCGGGACTGAAATTAATCTTGGAGAACTTGACCGTCCGGTCTGTTCCGCGGTTTGCAATTGTGATCGTTTTGTTTGCAAAGCGCTGAAAACCCTTATGAATAAAGACTCGTGACTGGTAGTAAAATTAGAGACACCGCATATGGTGTGGAAGAATTTGCGCAAATTAGATCTTACTAAAGAGGGTAGTAAAGGGAGTGAAAAAAAACGGCAAGACAGGTTGCGCATGGCAACCTGTCTTAGACCGTTCGAGTTGGCCGAACTAACGATCGCTGGGATCGTATTCCACCTCCTGGGGTGGCAACTCAACCTGCACAAAATTGAACCAGGCAGGATTGAGTTTGATCGGCAGTGGCTGCTTTTGCTCCAGTGAGTATTTCACCGAGGAGAGCACGTCGCCATTGTTTTTCGTTAGTTCCGACATCGATTTGACGGTTCCGTCATCATAAAGTTCGTACTGAATCTGCCGACCGTTCCATTCTTTGTCGGTTAGGTAGTGTTGGACCGTGTGCAGTTTAGACGTATTCATGAGATGCCAAAAGCGGTATTTGGACTTGCCGTTCTTGTAAACGATCGACCACATGGGCAGATAGGTCTTCGACTTTTCGTCGAAAGTCCAAGTTTGTTCAAGCGTTTGCACGCCTTTCAAATCGTACCGATAGAGGTAGATGGTGCCCGTTTCCACTGTGCCAATCCATTTGCGGTGTTCCTGCACCTGTGAATTGGGGTGGTAAAGCCAGAGTTCCGTTCTGTTGCTGTACTGCTCGACTTTTCTGCTAACGGTCTCACCATCCGGAAAGTAGTTCAGCTCGGTATATTGGTAACCCCAGGAGGACTTGATCCGGACCTTAGTCAGTTTGTTCTCTGGAGAGAAGCTCCGGTACTCCCAGGTTCGCTTGTCGATTTGTTTGAAGTGCTCTTCGAGGCTGCCGTCTTTTCGATAAGAGTCGGCAATTCGCTTGAGCCAGAGCCCCGGTTTGTCCGTCGTCTCGTAGTTTTCGAAAAGACGAAGTTCACCCGTATCGAAATACTGCCAGCGGAAAGTCACAGTGTCGCTGATTTTCAACACCAGCTTCTTCATGACCCCGTCGGCGTAAAATTCCATGTCGGACAGGTAGTTGACACCGTCTACATCGAAAAGCGCGTGTCGAAGTAAAGCACGCTTCCCGCTAACAACTCGGGAAAACGTTTTTGCCTCTCGCAATTTGCCCGAGCTGCGGAACCAGTAGTGAGACAACTGTCCGTCGGCATGCTCGGCTATCGAATGCTTCGGCGTATTTGTGCCGGGATAAAAGTCGACGTTTCGGAAAGTTTCTGCCTTGGGCAGCGCAACGCCAATTGGCAGATGAGAAGGCCAGGGACCGGGATCCGTCGGAAGTGATCTGCTGTGCCAGTGAGGCAAGGAAAGGATGAAGCATCCTGCTGCCACAACTGCCACAACCAAAGTAAGCATGAGTCTCCAGCGCATGGATCCTCCTTTGCGTTTGGTTGTTGATGATGATTTCTGCTTGAGATTTTGAGAAGAAAAGTGAGCCTGATATCGAAAAAAACAGTATGTAACTCAACCTAGGAAATTTACACACTCAGCGCCTAACTAATAAAAGCTAAGAAAGGCTTCAAAGCTATCGCAGCATCACGAAGATGGATATAAATTGCAAGCATTTAACTTGCTCTGAGAAATTCTTTTCAAATCAAAAACTAGACTGCAACTGTTTCCAGGTCGAATTCCATTTCGAGTGCTTCTTTAATTTCGAGTCGTTCTTTTTGGGACATGTCGGCTGTGTAGTGGACCGCAACCGAAACTTCAGGACTGTTCTCGAACCAGGCAGAACGCTCCGGATGTCTATAAATTCTTTTTCTTACTTGCTCTGTTTCGTCCATCTCAACCAGTTCAAAGTCGTCTTCATTTTTGACGAGAACTGCATAAATTCCTGGCTCGTCGCTCAGTTCATCAAAATCAGAAAAGGGTCCTTGAAATTCCAACTCACCTATTAGAATGCTCATGTTTTTCTCCTGAAAGTCCAATCCAATTGTTTCTTCATGGCATTAAGGAGCGGTTAAGGAAATTGTTTTCAAGGGAGCTTCACGCGAATTGAGCTAGATATGACGAATCCGGATTCGCCCTTTATGAGGGCATAAAAGAGAATTATGTGCATAGTTTCACTTTCTATGTGTTTATGCAGATAAATAAGCTCAAATTGTCATTCAATACTTTCCTTCATCATGAAACTGCTTATTTAGCCTGATCCAATCACCAGTTAAAAACTTGAGTGAACCTGAGTATTCAGGCTGGTTTCGTGTGGGTTGTTTTGAAATGACACTGGAATGCGAAAAGTTTTTTCGCGTGTCATAACAACTTACTAGGAGTTCTATATGAAACTTGCACTAGCCAAGCGTGTTTTGGCCGAGTGTCTGACCGACCGATCCGTCATCAAACTTTATGCCGATGCGGACAAGGCCACCAAAGGTCAGACTCATCACGGTCTTTCCCACGCTTATGAAGTACTTGATCTGGCCAAAGTAATTGCGGCTGATTTGCACGAAAGAAATCCGGCTCTGCTGGATGACTGGACGCGGTCTGTCGTTGTGCCTCTGGCTGCTTTCCTCCACGACATCGGTCGTGGCATTGCTGAACACGGACACGCCAAGACCGGTGCCAAATGGGCGGTTGAAAACCTGCCCCGGTACAAGGTCGAAGGTGAAACTTTGCCTGGCGAACACATCAAGCGCATCGCACGTGTGATCGCAAAGCATCAGTCCAGAACCGTTCTGGCGATGGATTTCAACGATCCCGCCTGGGCCATTGTCGTCCTTGCGGATAAGTGCGTCGGTGATGAAGACCGCGTGCGATTTTGGAAACGAGTCTTGCTCAGGACGTTTACCGTTCTGGGTATTCCGTGGGTTCCTTTGCGTCAGCAAGGAGCCGAGCACGACCGTGTCAACTTCGCCATCAAGTCAGCTGTCCTTCGATTGGAGGAAAAGAGTTTTGTGCTTGATGTGACGATGGACAAGCGTGTTTGCGGTCCGGAACTGGTTCTGGACGTTTTCAAAGACAGGTACGCTGCATGCCGCAAGGCGGCTGCCTATCTGGGTTACGAGTTTGAGATCTCTTTCAAAGATCGCTAACTTTCAACCGACTGATACTACAGGCTCTTCCGGCACTTTCGAGTGCATGAGTTCTGCATATCAGTTTTTTGTCGTGATCCTATTCAAGTATATAGTAAAAGGGTGGAACAGGAGTTTTGACCCGCAATTCGGTCAGCCTTTTTTGAAATCAGAAGCCAGTAGACCGGCAAACTCTTTCATCTGACTTTTGACCTCGTCTGAATTCTTGCTCACACCCGGGAAATAGGCTAAAAATTCCCCTTCTCTCTCGGATTTCAAATAATGTCCGGAGGTCGAGATTAGCGGAAGACCGACTATTTGAGCAGCTTTTAATACCTTATCTTCCGATTGCACGGTCTACCGAAACAAGCACGTAATGCCACCACTCTCAGATTGAATGGCAATGTCTTCTCCGAAAGCCAATTTCAATTCGTGCATCAAAGTATTGCGCTTGATACGAAATGTCTTTTCCAATTTTCGTGTGTGTTTTTGCAAAAATCCATCTTTCAAAATGTCGGCCAAAACTAATTGAATCATAGTCTCAGATACACCCTCCGTCTGGATTTTGCTTTGCTCCAGAATAGGCATCAGCGCTGAGGGAACTACCAAAAAACAGATGGTGGTTAAGGGATATAAAACCTGCCAAAAAGTAGACAAATAAATAACCCGGCCAGCGGTGTCCATCGACTTCAAATTAGGAGGTAGGCGCTTGCCGTAATTGAAAAAGCCATCATAGTCGTCTTCGATAATCCACGCTTGATTTTTCTCAGCCCACGAAAGAAGCTCTCTCCGACGGGAGAACGACATGGTTACACCGGTTGGATCTTGGTGATCAGGAGTAACATACACCATCTTCACTCGACGTTTTGATTTATTCAATTCTTCGACTATCAGCCCAGAATCGTCAATTGGAATAGGCAATGTTTCGACATTATGATAATTGGCCACATTTTTTACACCACCAAACCCAGGATCCTCAATCGCTAAAACGTCTCCGTCACTCAATAACAGCCGAGACAGCAGCGCAACTGCAGTAAAAGAAATGTTGAAGATAGTGATATCATATTCGGTGCAAGAGATCGATTTGGCTCGATTTAGGTACGCAGAGAGAGCCTCGCGCAATTCGGCTCGTCCCAACGGTTCCATATCGTATCGCAAGTTTTTAAATGCAGCGGGTTCGCATCTATTTCTGATCAGCTCACGCCAACGGTTTAGCGGCAAGTATTCTTTTGGAACCCCTCCGTAGTTCAGAGAATGAAAGTCAGGAGAAATCGGATGAAATTTGGACTTTTCAGTCATACTCATTCCGTAAGGAGAAATGCTTTTAAGAAGCGCACCTAAAGCCGGTGTCCCTAATTCTGGTTTGACTCTTTTTTTAGCGACCTGGGATACGAAAGTTCCTTTTGTGCTGTCAGTTTGAGTATAGCCCAATGCCCTGAGGTGCTTGTAGGCACGCAAAACTGTATCTCGAGATACTCCTAAAGACTCTGCCATCACTCTACTTGGCTGCAGCAGCGATCCGGCCGGAAGCCTTCCCGACTCAATCGCTTGTATTAAAGTTTCAGCAATTTTTTCGTAACCGAGCTTGCCTTCAGATTGAGAAAACGCATTTGGTTTGTCCAGAAAATCAACCAACGCAAACAACCCCCAGCCGATCCAAGACTTTCTATCCAAAGCATACCAATTTCAACTGTACTAAGCAAAAACTTTGTGAATTAGCCTAATATGAGCCCTAATTTAACCCAGCTATTTTCTTTTACTTGCTCTCCTGGCTAACACTGTATTCGTTTGCAGCGAGCTTTAATTCGGAGCCTTAATATCCAAAAGCACGCAAATCAAAAAGTCCTTGAAAAAATTCCACCTCAACCAAACTCTCTCATGGAGAACCAATGATTAGCACCCCTCCAGGCTCAGACTCCGTGATCGTGAAGCGAACGCTCTACGACAACGGCAAAGAGCCTCCAGTCGTTATTTATGCCTCAATCAACAAGACCGAGGCGATACCAGGCGAGCCTGTCTTCAGCGGAAAATTCATTTCTTATGGACGTCGCCCAGGCAATGTCTACGGCAAGATCATAGAACTATGGCAGAAGATCTACATTGGAGACAATGAACCGGGGTCTGCACCCTATGTTCCGTGATCTATGCCACTCGACGATGAAGCTTTCTTTTTTCCTCGCGCCGGCTTATGCTGCCTTGGTTTTTGCTTACCCGAACATTGTTTGGTGGACATGGATACTTGCCCTCGGCATGCTAGGTGTCTACGTCTGCTTGCTTGCAGTGTGGGTATCGGTTATGGCATTGGATGAGATTCAAGTCCACTGGAGAATCTTCCAATCAAATCGCCGCAAGAAATCAGTCACCTGCTCAGATCAGACTTGCAAACTCGATTTTATAAAGTGAAGGAGGACTAAAATGTCCAAACTGAAATTCTCCTTTTGCTTGCCGCTGCTTGCCTCAGCAGCATTAACGTACTTCGGCTTCCAATCTCAAGTGTTTTATTCGCTTGAGTATGACTCCGAAATTTTTGATGACCTCTCCGGGCGGAACAACCGCGTATTTCTCAAAGACGGCGAGATACTTCGCAACGTGGAATATTACCAGGACAATGTCACTCGGCGTCAGGCATCCACACTCAATGCCGATGGAAGCACGACAGAGTATCGGTACTGGCCTTCAGGCAATCTCAGGGAAGCTATCTCTCACTATCCGGAGAGCGGCTCCTCTTCTACCAAGAAAAGAGTCCGGAGGCACGCCACCTTTCTCGAAGATGGTGTCACTTATGTGCTCGATTTTGAATTCTCTCCAACTGGTGCCCTGATGTCTTCTACATTGCTTGGGAAATCAGGCGAGAGTTCAACCAGATTAAGATACGCCCAAAATGGTGCAGTAAAGCAAAAAGAGGAATTCATTCTGCGCCAAACTCTTCCTCTTGCAACCTGGTTTCGCATCTCCTCTCGCACTTTTCACGCAAACGGGAATCTGGCTGAGAGCACCGAAGCAGTAGGTATTTTCGGATACGAAACTAAGCGATTCGGCGCTGATGGTCGGCTTCTCTTCATTTCTGGGCTCAGCGAATACGGCACAGAGTACAAAGAGAGCTGGTTTTTCGATGATGGCAAAACTGCTCGACGCAAAGTTTTTCAAAGTTCAGCCGGAACCAACGTCAAGACCTTCACCAAAAGCGGTGTTTTAGTCGAGGAACGGGCCTGGTACGGGCCTGTCGGTGAAGGGATGATGAATGTGAAGAGCTTCGACTCAAACACCGGGAGACAACTTCTAGAGCAAATCTTCATGTATATCGGCGGTGAGTACTTGCCTTACGGATACACTGTGTTTGAAGATGGCGTCAAGACGCTCAACGTTCTGTTGTTCATCAACTCGCCCAATGATGTTCAAACAGTCACCGTTTATCACTCTGGCGTTGGCGACAACGGCGAGCACACTACTGTCGTTTACGACAAAAACGGCAACGTAACTCGTGAATTCCGGGCAGCTGCTGGTGGCGGCAAGAAAATTTGGCTTCACGAGTACAAATCCAGCGAGAAGGTAAGGCGCGACCTGCCGACAATCAACCCTGATTGGTTCGCACTGCTCCCGTTTGAACTGCCACCCAAGTTGATCAAGTATGACTCCACACCTTATCGGTGATTTGACTGGGTTTTTAACCTGGCTAATTAGGCATTAGCCGTTTTTCGTAATTCCGGAATTGTCTGGAAAGGCTGTCTTCTTTCACTAAGAAACAGCTTTTCCAGGTGGTTTCACAGTTTTTGCCAACTATTTTTCTACAACACAAACCAAAACTTCTTTAAAACACAATCTCAATCGCACATTTTTCCACCCGTTGAAGGCTGGAAGTGCGAACAAAAGGAAAACCAAAATGGACTTCATCCTCTTAATTCTCGTTATCTGGCTTATCTGCACACTCTTCGATCTTTAATCAATACTATTTACACGCGCGCTTGCAGCTCATTTTTGGTTGTCAGGGTGCACTAGCTAGCACAGCACCAATAGTGATGATTTGGTTAAGATTGAGACCAGCAGCCTATCTTTACGGATTCTTTATAGCAATCCGACTCCGGTATCACTAACTTAAGGTTATTCCTACATTCACATTTGAAATTACATTTTCATCCATCAAACAGTTCATTCTTCGCGCATCAAACCTTTTCTCTAGCCTCTCTCCTGTGGAGCCGTTTGGTAACCCGCTGAGATACTGGAGCTCAAATCACATTTGACTCTATCAAACTCCATCGAATCTCCTGCAACAAGGAACGACAATGCCTCACCAAAACAAGACTCTGACCATCGCAATGCCCGACCATCGCGACGAAGCGGAGGGCATGAAATCTTACCTGCGCATAATGGTGACTTTCCTCACCGCGCTGGGTTTCACACTTCTTGCCCTGTTCGCCAAGCCGCTGTTCACTGTGGCTTTGGTCTTCACTCTGACCATCGGCTGGTCTCTTGCGGTCACCGGGTCGCTTCGGCTCTACGACAAGGAAGGCACCGAAAGCCGCGTAGCAGTTATGGGCATTGCTATTGTGCCCTCTCTGCTTATGATGTGCTTTGGGCATGTATTTGTTTCACCTGATCAGGCCGCACTGGTCGCGGTGAGCGGCTTCTGCACCACCATGTGGGGCGCTTTCTTTCGGCGTCGCCGCTAAGGAAGCTTTAACTCACTAGGGCGTTTTTAGAGACAATCGGGAAGCAAACGGACCATTAACCGGTCCGTTTGCTTTCCTTTTTGCCTTAACCTATCCTATTCATGTATATAGTAAAGAGGTGGAACCGGAGTCTAGTATTTTGTTTCGAGGGGGAATCTATTCAACTTTTTGTTCTTTAAGTCGTTGGAATATGGCTCTTGACTCGAATTTTTTGCATTTCGAACGTTGTATCTGGTGTTTTGTTACAGGCAAAATCAGCCAATAATCATTGACTTGGGAAACTGTTTCGATATAGAGAGCATATTCGATCAGACCTAGGCAGGCTCAGGCAGTGTGTTTAAACGCTTGCACAGTTTCAATAGTTTCTTCTGATGTGTATAGCACCCTGTCCAACGCATCCAGATTCTTCTTGTAGATACTTTGACCTGTACCGGAATTCGGACGATTTCATGAATGAAGGTTTCAATTGCCATATGATCAAATATTCCTGAAACCTGCTCAGCTTCACTTCGGAGTGCCCATTGAAGCAGATTTACTGCTTTCTTCCATGCGCTTCAGTTGAACTGCCGTCAAAATCCAATTCAACCTTTGCAGGTGGCTCCTTGTGCTTTTTGATGTAAAACGAGATGAAATAACTGAAGAGTCTTTTTAAATCTCTGTCTGAACGCTCAGTAAGAAATCTGCTGGAACTGGCTTGCGACGCTCCGTGTTGCTCACCATCAGGATTCCATTCACCCTTTTTTCACACCCTGCCTGAGTTTCAGCACTCTGCTTTTTTCACGAGCCTGGAAAATCCAACGGAAAACCAGACTCAAAAGGCTTCTTAACCCGCTGAATATCTACGCCCGTGAATAGTTCACGTCCAAAGTAGATATATTAAGCCATATAGTTGAAGCAGCAGTAAAAACGAAAGTGGTGGTTTTCCGTTGAGGAAAATCCACCACTCCCGCTCACTTGAGAGTGAGAGCCGTTGCGCCTGCACCCTGAGTCAAAAGGGATTGAACCGACAGGATGTCGACACGGATATTGCGTACGCCCCATTTCTGGGTGACGAAATCAGTGGCGGCAATCGCTGCGGCAAGCTTCTGATATTCAGCGGCAGAGCTCATCGACTCGGCAATCAAGTATTCCTGCGCGTAGCACTGGCTGGTTCCGGAGCCGGAAGTGTTGGCGACCTGGAAACTAACCCAGTAACTGCGCAGAAAAGATTGTGTCGAGACCGGAGTGCCGGGCATGACAAGTCCTTTCTATAGATGAATGAGTCGGAGAGGCGCTTTTAATGCGCCTCTACCGACAGACGAAGTTACTTCGCTTCGGGCAACTTGGGGTCGTTGCTGTCGTCGCCGTCGAACTCCAGCTTCAGGAAACGCATCAGCTTGGAGAACTTCGGCACGCCGAGCGCGACGAAGAGCACATAGGCGCCGACCGACATCAGCCAGCCGTTCTGACCGACCACCCAGTAGGGCGCGGTCATCAGCGAGGCGACGATGGCGAGCAGCACGAAGACCACGATGAGGGCGGTCTGGCTGCTGGCGGACATGGTCCGGCGCAGCTTCCAGTAGAGCCAGGTCGAAGTGGTCAGAATGCCGAACATGAAGGGACCACCGAGTACGATGGCCAGGGGGAGAATGAGGATGCTCATTGTTTTCCCTTTCTTGTGATTTGAGTTTCGTCGTATGCGATGGAAAGGGGATGCAGCCTATAAGTAGCTGCAATCCCCTCCTGCGAATTGGCGAAGCCTAGATGGAACTCAGGCCTTGTCGCCGCCGCCGTTGCGGGACTTGTCGTAGGCCTCGCGCTCGCGA
>CAZEQP010000004.1:0-17705 GCA_964514345.1 uncultured Candidatus Obscuribacterales bacterium | reverse complement strand
CGTGGTGCCAATACCGATAGTGGCGGCATAGATAGATTAACATCGCTTGGCGCATAGTTTTAGTACACCTTGATTGCTCCCAGATGATCAGGCAACACAAGTTTCAAAACTGATTTTGTGCTTTCATTCAATTTGGGTATTTTAGGCAACACATTTGTTCGCACGTTCACCTTGTACCAGCCTCCATCTTGGAAGAGAAGGGTACTAAAAGCGCCTGACGAGGGGCGGAAGCCGGAGCGGACAGCACAAAATTACCCAGGGACTGACCACCCAGCTGCGGAACCTGACTCTTATTAGAAGAAGCTTTCACCTCTGCACTTACATTTCCTTTTATTTCATTGAAAGCAGCCTTAAGGTCTACATTTGCGCCTGGCTTTCGCAGTGCTTGCAATAAGTATTTGGTGAATACGCTATTTTGAGATTTTGTGGAATCATTCGATTTTTCATCAGCGGCACACGAAGTTATCACTACCTGACCAACCGAAGGCATTTGGGCTTGAGCAGCCGTTTCATCCACGCGCGAACGCTTCTGAGGTAATCCATTTCCACTATAGTCTGAATTCATCACAATCAGTGATAGCTCTGCCTGAACTCGCTGCCGCAGGCATTCTGACAAATTCAACATTTCAACACCGTTAGAATACAAATCAGACGGATCAGAGTCATAAGCGAGGAAGTAACTGCGTTTAGCCACATCTTCACTTGGGGATGAGCCCCTGCTAGAAATAAAAACAACCACCATGTCACCACTCCGAGCAACAGCAGGCAAGAATCTGTCACTGAAAGAGGACATGATTTTGTTTCTGGTGGCATCCTTGTTTAGCAAAAGAGAGATATGATCCGGCTTGAAACCAGCTTCTTTGACCAGATAGTTATAAAAATCTTGAGCGTCTTTTGCTCCGTATTTTAAATCCATCCCCGGCTTTTCGAATTGACTTATGCCGACAACCAGTGCCCATTTGTCTTTCACCTGAGTGTCGGCTTGAGCTTTCAATGGCACCAGAAAAGTTGTGATACCAACTAAAACTGACAGAATCCGTTTTTTCATTTATCCATCCTTTTTATTGTTTGGAATGTGACTTTGTCAATACTTTTTTTGGCCGGGCTTAAGCGCACCTGGCTTAGGCGATACCACTGTTGTGGAAGAAGAGAATGGCACGCTATAAGCTTCGCGTGGTTTAGTGGCAGGTGCAGCCAGTATGAGCTCGGCACCTTCCCACTTACCGCCCAATTGGGGGACTTGACTTTTACTCATTGTGCTTTTCACTTCCCAACGCACATTTTCTTGCGCTTCTTCAAATGCTTTTTTCACATCTACATTCTTATTTTGTTTCAAAGCTTTCAAAAAATGTTTAGTGAACACTCCGTTTTCGCAATTGTTCGATTCATACGATCTCTCATTGTTGGCACTTGAGGTTATAACAAGACGACCGGTTCCTTGTGCCACTGAACTTGCATCGAAGTTGGCTGAGTCACTCAATGCTTTACCCGGAATTCCTGCTCCGCTATAACAGGTATCCATTACTATAAGTACTCTCTCGGTATCCACCCCTTTTTTTATTCGCTGATAAAGCAAGTCCATATCGACACCAGTAGGAAACAAATTATTTGGATCTGTGTCATACGCCACAATATAATTCTGTTTTCCAGCGTCCTTCTCAGAGGGTGTACCATGCGTGGAAATGAAGATGACCACAATATCACCTTTTTCACAGACTGCCGGCAAAAAATTGCTGCCAAAGGCAGTCATGATATTTTCACGTGTGGCATCCTGATTCAGAAGCAGACAAATATGATCCTTTTTGAATCCAGCATCACTTACAAGATAGTCGTAAAAATCCTTAGCATCTTTGGAAGCATATTTAAGATTTATGCCTGGCTTTTTGAAATTACTAATGCCTATAACCAAAGCCCATTTATCTTTCACCGGTGTGTTTGCGGGAATAGAAACAAATTCCTCCTTAGGTTTAGTTGGTGCTTCTTTCGGTCGTGTCGGAATTTTTTCATATGTATAGAGGGCCGTTCCACTGATCAATTGGGGACCTCGAACTCCTTCCGCTATGTCCATCCAATTTTTAGAATAATCGCAAGCTAACGAAGTATCGCCTTGCTTGAATTTGATATATGCCAAAAATATGTAAATTGCCAAAAGGTTATTTTTGACATCGTGTGAGTAATTTTTTTCAAGCTGTTTCATTGCGGGAATGAGATAGCACTGAGCTTCTTCAAACTCTCCTTTCGATACATGGATAAGTCCGAAGTCGCCTTGAACATAGGCTAAATAGTTGCTCTTTTCCCCCAGGATGGATTCTGCATTTTCAGCGATAGGCTGATAAAGGGACATCGCTTGTTCTTTATACCCATCCATCAGTAACACTTCGGCTATGCCACCGGCATTTTTCAAGTTTTGGACATCTTTGTTTTTGATTATTTCTTGAATTGGCGGAAGTTGTTTAAACGCCGCTTGTGAATCAGGAATGGATTTTCGCAAACTGTCTTTCCCTGCATCGATAATCTTTTGAACATTGGGTACGATGATATTTCTAAATCTATCGAAACACTCGAGACGAGGTAAATCCTGTCCTTCAGCAATTGCTGGTTTGGCCAGGATAACCAAAGCTATTAGAGCTGCGAATAAACTTCTCATAGTATAATTTCACCTCGAATTATGTAGTCGATTCATTTTTTTGTTGGCTTTGGAATAACTCATTTTCACTCCACGCTTCTGCTCCATAAAAGGTGTCCTGAATATTTCAAAACAATTTTGTCAGCCTCTTCAGGCAGTCTAAACTTAAATCTCAAATTGCCCTGATCATCTGTAAGAGTGTATAAAAATCTGGACGAAACCGGCTGCAAATCTGCTCTTTGAATCAATAACTCAAGTTTGCCGTCAGTAAGAGTTTTTGTTAGTTGTACAACCGACTTTTTCTCAGACTTCAATTTGGCTTTAACTTCAAACTGTCCATCGGGTAGCTTATTGCATTCCAGATTGTCCAAATTGCCGACATCCAGATCTAGCCAGGGATTGGAAAACAGTCCCGGGGTGTCTTCTTTTGAAGTCATACTTTTAACCACTATCGCAGCAATGGCTCCACTAAGAATAATCGCAAGCCAGTTCATTTATTTTTCTCCCATAACACTGTTTCTGAATCTTTCAAAATTATTTTTTGGATTGTGCTTGGTGCAGTGAATTGATATTCGAAATTTCCTTGCTCATCAGTACAGCGATACAAAAAGGGTGTGTATCTAGGTATATCTGCCTGTTGAATCAAAAGAGTCAGAACTTTTTTTTCAATGGTGATAGTTATCTGAATCACCGATTTTTTTGAATTGAGTTTCGACTTTCCACTTATTTCAAATCTTCTGGCTGAAAGTTGCCTCAACTCGAGATTCTCGATTTGTTCTATATCCAGAGTTGTTAAAGGATTACACCAACCGTCCGGTTGATCGTCTTCGTATTCTATGATCAAGCTATTTATTAGAAGGGCAGCACCTACACAAACTGTGCTGGTAATTAAAGTAACGAGAAAACCCACTCTACACTTTACTCCACAATAACTGTTTTACCAAGACGCGCAAAATAAAGAACCGGAACAACACTGGTTTCAAGCACTGAAGCCAGATCTTTAGCGTAAGCTTTGATTTGTTTTTCGTGCTGTCTTCTATGTTTTTCCAGATCAGCCAGATCAAATTTGTCGGTTTTGAAATCGACTACATACCATTTATCATCTTCACCCAGAAAAAGACAGTCGGCACGTTTTGATTTATTTTCTTCTTCGTCTTCCAACAGATACGGAAATTCTGCGAATCGTTTTTTAGCTTTCTTAAATTGCTGATATAAATCACTGTCTAAAAATGTAGCAAGCAATTTTTTGCACTCGTCTATATAAATTGTCTTGTTAGCCGGGTGTATGACTGTCAGTCCCAACTTTCTATTTTGTGCCAGTTCTTCAAAATTTTGTTCGTTGAAATCTTTGGGATCTGCAGGCAGGTATTCCATCAAAAGGTGGAAAAAATCACCAAAGCTTTTTGGATCTATAGAATAGTTTTCCTTTGTTGGAGTTATACGCACAACTCCCTGCAAATCAGGCGGCTCTTTTAGCGAAATCGGATTTGACTCCATCAGGCTTAAATCGCATGTAGATTTGCCTGGATTTTCAACTTCGAATTCTTTCTTTATTGAGTCTACAACAGCAAGGTCGTCTGCGTTCACTCCTGAGATTTGATAATTTATAGAACCGGACAGTGTTCTGATTTCGGCTCTGGCAGCCATGCTTGCCGGCACTGCTGTAAAATCAAGATCCAGAGCTTCAGCCATCCAGGCACGAAATGATGTTTTTGTTGTATTTGTTTGCTCCAGAAAAATTCCCAGATAGTCTTTTGCCCTGGTCATGGCCACATACAAAAGTCGTTTGCGCTCGGCTGCGTCCATTTCGGCTTCAAGGGTCTGGGCATATTTCCACCAGGGACAACGGTCGTCCTCGTCGCGTCCTGTGTTCAAAGCAAAACCATAATGTGAGCCGAAAAGAAAACGTTCTTTTGATTTGCCTATGGCGCTTGAAAGATTGGGCAAAGCGATGGCTGGAAATTCAAGACCTTTGGATGCGTGTATGGTCATGATTTTTACCGAGTCGGTGGTGCCTATCGGAGTGTCTGACTCTCTCTGGGCAAATTCACGCATCAAAGCCAATCTTTCGGCAAATTCAAGACAGGTGAGATCTTCATTTTCTTTTGCCATGGCTACAAGTTTCCATAGATTGCGTGACTTTTGCAATCCACTGGATCTGTCTGAACCGGCCAACAGAACCAGATCATAATTTGTCTGGCGCAAAATGTCGGCTAACAATTCACCGACAGAATGGTGGCGCGCGTCTTGAATCATACGCTTTAATAAATGAACCGCTATAGGCAGTCTTTCAAATTTGCCTGGTTCGTTTTGACAGGCTTTCTTGATGGCTTCAAACAAAGTGCCTTCACGATTGGACTTCTGGGCAATCTCATGAATGATATCGTCACTGATACCGAAAATAGGCGAGCGCAAAACACCTAATAGTGAATGATCATCTTTTTGATTTCCTAGAAAGCGCAGTAAATTTTCAAAATCAAATATTTCCTGCCGGTTGAAAAATCCGCGTCCGGCATATGTACTAAAAGGTATCCCAAAACGAGACAATGCCCATTCAATAGCAGTAAAGTCACTGTTACGCGAGAGCAAAACGGCAAAATCGCCGTAGCGAAGAGTTCTTGTTATTTCACCTTGAGGATTGAAAAGCGGCGCCTGCGAATTTATTTTGTCCTGAATCCAGCGAGCCACAGCTGTCGCTTCCAAATATTTTTTGTCGGCAAAAGGTGAGTTGAGATTGTCAAAATCAGTGTCAACAATAACCAGATTCACATTGACATTTTCTGGCGCCGGGGCAGATTGACGAAAAGGTTCCAGTGCATCGAAACGAGCATGATATGAGGCGCTGTCATTGTCATTTTCGTTTACCAGCAATCTTTCGAACACAAAATTTACAAAACCGACCAGGT
The DNA here is from genome assembly GCA_964514345.1 of uncultured Candidatus Obscuribacterales bacterium. Classification (GTDB taxonomy): domain Bacteria; phylum Cyanobacteriota; class Vampirovibrionia; order Obscuribacterales; family Obscuribacteraceae; genus Aved-18. The sequence goes on along the minus strand of CAZEQP010000004.1, from coordinate 12,173 downwards.
CAGGATGACTTCTAAATGACATGGACAGTCTGGTCAATTCATGTTCATTTTTATCTGGGTCTGAATAAAAAGACTTCCACTCGTTAAACGTGGAAACATCAGAGCCCTGGAACTTATAAATAGACTGTTTTTCATCACCGATAACAAACATGCGGGTGGATTCGCCAGCTAGCAAACCAACAAGTTTGGACTGGATTTTATTGGTATCTTGAAATTCGTCAACCAGAATGGCTCTGGTGCAGGCGGCAAAATATTCTTTAGCCGGAGAGTCTTTTGTTTGCAATAAATTCAAAGTTTTGCCGATAAGGTCGTCATAATCCAGTTTTACGATTTGAGTTTTTTTGTTTTCGTAAATTGAATTTGCTTTTGTAAATAGCTTGATAAACCAATTTATCGATTCAAGCTCCGGCATCAATTCTTCGGTGATTTCTTCCGGCAATTCGCCAATACGCAGCTTGACCAGCTCACGCATTGTTTTCAAACCGTCTCTGACTGCTTTGGCGTCTTCTGATTTTTTGTCACCGATACGCAAATTGACGTCGTAGAAAAGTTTAAATAATCCCCAGATTTCAGCTGATTTTTTATGATTGATATGCAAGTCGTCACTTTGCAAACCTTGATTAATTTTTTCAATGGTTGCGACATAATTCAGCCTTTGCTCTTCCAGATTGCCGTTTACACTAATTTGGGTCAAATCAAGCGAGGAGCGAGTCCAGTCAAGGTGATTTATCGTTTCACGCATTATCTGGCACTGAATATAATGGCGCCACCTGTTTAAATGTTGCAATAAAGCGGTCTTGTCCTGGTGCTGCATTTTTTCAAGAGACTGACGAAACTCGGCTCCGGACAGATTGGCTTTGACCAGCAATATGCGCAACTCTTCAAAATTGAGATCCACCATCAATTGCGCTTCAGGCAAATTATTGAGACTGGCGTCTTGAAATGCCTGGTCGATTGCATTTGTGACAAGATCCGCTCTTTCCACTTCATCTAGAATTTCAAATTGAGGATCGAGCCTGGCGTCTGCGGCGAAGCTCTTTAAGATAGACTCACATAAACTATGTATGGTGCCAATTCGCGCACTGTCTATTTCGCCTAAAAATTTGGTCCAGCGAGCTGATTTTTCCAAATCGCCTGATTCTAATTCTTGCTCTGCCAGTTTTTTAAATTTCAATTTCAAGCGTGACTTCATTTCGGCCGCCGCTTTGCGAGTGAAAGTGACAGCTATTATATTTTGCAAATCGAGCTCGCTGTTTCGTTTCAAAATTTCAATATAACGCTCGACCAGTACATGTGTTTTGCCTGAACCGGCGCCGGCAGACACAAGCATATTTTTGTCTATCGAGTAAGCGGCATGTGCTTGTTGTTCTGTCAGTCCGGTATTTATCTGGGTGGGAGAGGAACTCAATTGATATCCTCCCGTGATGAAGATTGAATAGATGCAGACAATTCAGGAATGCGACAAATTTGGAAATGGTCGCAAGTTTTACAAACTTCGCTTCCATTGGGACGAACCGAAAAGTTTCCTTTAGCCATGCTTTTTTTGTAGGAAAGAATTTTGTCTTTAGTGTTATCAAGCAAATTTATGTCTTCCGGATTTTTTTGTTTGTCAAATTCGAGCTTGCCGATTGATTTGCCTGAGCTTATGCTCAAATAATTTCCACTTTTTACTTTTTTATCCGGGAATAAAACGCCTGAACAAGCAAGAGCATAAACAGGCAATTGCATATTGCGACCGTACAAAGCTTCTTTCTCACTGATAGTCCCCGAACCTGATTTATAATCCACAACCTTAAATGTACCTGCCATTAATGACTGGACAGGCAAATGCTGAGGACAATTATTTCCCACCGCGTCTATACGGTCTATTTTGCCTCTGATTTTTATTTTGGTGACTCCGTCATCAATAACAAGTGGTGGCACATCATTCATGCCGAAACTTGCTTCCACTTTTACAGGAGTAAATCCTTCTTTGTCTTTGCGCAAGCGTTCTATTTCTTTTTCAATAAATCTTTCGATTCGAAAAGTCATTTCCTTTTTTTGATAAGGCCAGAATTCTTGAGCCAGAGCATTGGTGTTCTTTTCCAGCCATTGCATCCCGGCTTCAATCGCTTTATTCAGGTATGGGTTTAGTTGCTCTTGCCCTGCGCAGTTCAAACAGATATTGTTTTCAATTATCGATTGATAAAAAAGCTCAAGCACTTTGTGATAGGCTTCACCCAACTCGCGAACGTCAAGCTTCAATTCCGGTTCTTCAATGGGAGTTATGCCGAGCATATGATTGACCCAATAACGGAATGGACATTTGCCGTAATCGTTTAATCTGGAAGCGCTGAAAAATTCAGGCATGTCAATTTTCAAAACACCGGTCTGAACAAGCTCGGACAGATATCCGTTATAGGTACTGTCTTTTTGTCCTTCTTGACGTGCCTGCAACATAGAAATTGAATCTTGCAGATCAAAAACTTTATCCATAATTGAAGGATGATCCAGATTGTCTGAATTATTTTTATTCACCCCGGTGTGCAAAAGGGCTCCCACCCGACTGCGTATTGAAACCGGCGCTTCCAGCCCGTCTACAAGAGGCGGCAATTCATTTATTTGATATTTGTCCGGCTCGCTTTGCAGAATGAAAGACCCGAGCAATTCATCTCCGTCCACATCCCACATGGGATGGCTCAATTGTATATTTGTCACGGCTCGGTCAAGCAAAGATTGAAACAATCCCATTTCAAAGCTTGGATGATTACGCAGACTTTCTATTTTGATATCAAAACGTTTCCAGTTTTTTTCTTCTTCGGTGGTAACAAATCCGCGACTGCGTTTGGGACGGGGAAAGTCTCCTTCCACCAATCCGGCGACCAAGACTTTTTTAAATAAACGATTGGGGGCAAAATCTACCGAGCATATAGTGACAGGATTTTTGGCACTGGCAACTCTCCTGAAATTAGCTCTTTCAAGAGAATGTATTAATTTTTCCAGGAAAGAATCAAAATCATATTTGATGATATTTTCGTCGGCAGCATTTCTGAAAATAGCGTCTTCCTGCACAAAAGCGGAAAGGCAGTTGCGCAATTCAATGAGTGATCGATCCACTACCCAGGCTGTATGCGGGCTGTCTTGAGCGAGGGTTTTCAGATTGTCCAGATTGAATGTGCGCTCAAGCATGTCTTCACAAGATGCCACCATTTCAGTCAATGTTTTATGACCGGAAGGTGGTGTCAGATCCAAAAAAAGATTTTTCAATTTGGCCTTGATACCGCACTGATAGGCAAGCTCCAGCCAGCCTTTTTCTCCTTCCACAATTTTTTGTTTGTAGGAAGCTTCGATAAAACTGTCTAACTCAGTCTCAGTCAATTCATAAGAATCAGACTTGAAATAAACACTGCGCAAAATCGCAAGCAAATCTTTGCGAGTGTAATTAGACCGGTGCAAACGCAAAAGTTTTATGACATGTTGAACTACAGGTTGACTGATAAGATCCACCGTATCATCGATGAAATACGGCACGCAAGCGTCAAGAAAAGCAGTCTCCAGACATGCTCTATATTTTTTCATGGAAGGCACCAGCACCAGTATTTCATGGCCTGGGATGTTTTCATTGACTATGGCATTTTTCACCAGTCGCGCTACATGTTCCATTTCAAATGCGCGGTCGACTGTTTTGAAACAATTTAGTGGAGCTTGTTTTATTTCTTCTTTTTTGAAAACACGCTTGCCGGCTCCGGGAAAGGCAGACATTAGATCGGCGTGATTAGGACCTTTCCATATGTATTGCACATTTTCAGAGTCTGATTCGTCATAGTCAAAAACTATTTTGAGATTTTTGGCGTGCACTTTTAATTCGCTGAACACACCAATCTGCAATTTATTGAAACGGTCGAATCCGTCAAAAGCTATAGTGTCGATTTCAAGACTCTTATGTTCACTCAATACTTCGCGACATCTAAAAGCCAGACGACGACTGTCAAGATATCCAAGCGTATCCAGTTCATGCCAGTATTCGCCGTATATACGGGCAAGCTCGACATAACGAGATTCCTTGGCGGCAGTACCTGTCACTCTGGTCATCACATCAGTGGGACTCAATCCGGCTCGTTGAAATTCATCAATAAGTTCAAGCAAACTGGCATATGTGCCTTTGAAATCGGCCACCGGTTCAAGATTTGAAAGTTCACCGCGTTTTTGCAAATTAGCCAGTGCCCGTCCTACTACAGGTGCCCGCAAAGTTTCGGGAATGAGCTTGAATGGCACCTGCGCCAATCTCAATATCTGGGCGCACATGTCATAAAAGGGAAATATGCGCAGACCGGCCACAACTCTGGTGCCGGATTCTTTCATCATTTCGGCAATAAGACTTTTGATGAAACGTTCATATCGCTTGGAAGGGACCGCAAGCCAGACTTCAGACCCTGAAAGCAGAGCCGGTTTTGTTGCATGGACCAGTTCGTGTACCAGATGTCTGGTTTTGCCTGTGCGATAAGGTCCGATGATGATTTCAGATGTCATAAAAAAGCGAAATTCAAAAATGTGCCCGTCGAGATTCGAACTCGAGGCCTTCGGCTTCGGAGACCGACGCTCTATCCAGCTGAGCTACGGGCACGTATCGGCTATTTTATCAGATCGCCTGAGGCTTCGGTGCCTGTTTTGGCTGGATTTTCAGTAGCCGAATCCAGCTTCTGGACTATTTGAGAACCTTCACCCACTTCATGCAGAAGATCAGAAAGTATCCAATCGAATATATGCCTGTCTTCCGATTTAGGATCCAGCTCATCTTTCAATTTGGGCGAAAGACCCACAGGTCTCCAGGCATCTATAAAAGTGAGGTGGTCGATGTTTTTGAAAGCACGCGCTCTTTTCACATCGGTTTTTCCGATCAACTGGTGCACATTTTTGTCGTCCACAAGATAAACCGACTTCATGGTCGACTCAGGCAAGAAAAGAGCGCTTTGAACCGGTGTAATGCCGTCATTCAGAGCGTAGAAAAAGGGAGTCTTGGCCGAGTGTTTCAAATCAGGATTTATTTGCACTGCGGCAATATCTCTGTTCAATAATCCCAGAGCCGGATGTTCTCTGGCTAAGTGCGCAGGCATTTTGCAAGTGAAAAATGTAAGCGGATACAAAGCGGTGTTTTCGATATATCTGATGGCGGTCGAATCCAGATAAGGATTGAGTAAAAAGCCACCATAAGCGATGACTTTATTTTTCAGATGCAGACCTGACTCGTTTACTTTCTTAAGTCTGGTATTGATCGAATTTTCGCTTGTGATTTCGCCTTTGGGTCCAAGCAATAATCTTGACTTGAACTTACCGGCCCAGATGGGAACTGCACCGTCTATATCGGTCCAGGCAAAGTCTTGCAGCAAATTTTCATTGCGATCAAAATAAAGTTTCAGAGCCAGGCTGTGATCAATTCTGGTCCAGGGCCAGGAAAGTCTTTTATAAATGCTGTACTGCATCCAGTCTGAACTGAACAAAGGCGAGCCGTGAAACATGGTGCCCATGGCTAAAAGCACTTTCACTTTGTCCTGGACGGCAGGATCTATCATCGACTCATAAGCCACATTTCCGCCCATGCTGAGAGCGACCATTGTGATTGGTTTTTCTCCGCAGGCTGTATATAGCTTGTTCAGCTGTTCTTTAAAAGCGGGTACTGTGCCTTCCACTCTGCTCAGCGTAGGGTAACGGGCATAGAAAATTTTGTATGAACCGGTGATGCCACTATCTTTGGTGATATGGTGCAACACATGGCTCCAGCGGAAGTGAGGATGGAATTCTCCCCGCAGACCGTGCACCATCAAAAGCGGAACACGATTACCCAGAGGGGTTTTGTCGTGTTGATAAAACTCGACCCCCTTGAGTTCTTTTTTTAAAAATTTGATGTCGGTAGGAGGAAGGGAGTAGTCAAGATGAACTGTAGAAGTCGAGGTAGTCGACTTTGCTCCCTGTTTATTCGAAGAAGCAAGTACACTATTTTCGGCGCCTTCCGTTGTCAAGCGCGACTCTTCAGCGTGTCCGGGCATAAAGCCGGAGAGAGACAGTAAAGTGGTTGCCATTACCGCACTCACTAACTGTTTTGCATTTTTGCAAAGAACGCTTTTTTTCATGATGCCTTTCGTGTTCGTGAAATAAGACCGATGTAAAAACTAGATTGCAAGGGTCATATAAATTGTAGAAATTGCTATGACTCTGTTTACTAAATCTAACAAATTCTGCATCATTTCTGTAAACAAACTTTAAAGGATTTACCATCAAATAACTTATGAAGAAGTCAAGAATCTGTTTGTTTTTCTCTGACACCGGCGGCGGGCACAGAAGTGCCAGCGAGGCCATCGACTCGGCTTTACGCGAAGTAATGGGTTCCATCAACCCGGCATTTACAAAACCGGAGTTGTTGGTGGAAAACATCGTCGAAAAGTCGCACCCGATGAACCGGTATTTTGTCGAGTTCTACAATTATCTTCTGCGTCATAACCAGGCAGGGATGAAGTACTACTATTGGTTTATCGAAAATACCAAGCCTAATAATTCAGAACTTGGTTATCGTATCGCCAAGCCTTATTTAAACTCCTTACTAGATGAAGTGAACGCCGACGTTATTGTTTCGGTCCATCCTATGAGCAACCATTATTTGGGTCGCATCATCAAAGACACCGGCAGGGCTGGAAAAACCAAACTAATTACAGTTGTCACAGATCCAAACGGCGATTTCTGGAGCGGCTGGGCTTGCCACGACGCAGACCTGACCATAGTGCCCAATGATCTGGGCAAAGAGACACTGATTAAATACGGCATTGACCCACAAAAGATAAGAGTGCTGGGCATGCCGGTGCATCCTGATTTTTCCAAACCGGTCAATTTCTCACCGGAAGAATTTCGCACCCGTATGGGACTTTCTCCTGATCTGCCTACAATTTGTCTGAACTCTGGCTGGGCCGGCGGCGGAAATATACTTTCGATATACGAAGCACTGAATTATGTCGACAGGCGTATTCAAGTCATTTTCTTGTGTGGTCAAAACCAGGAGCTTTATACAAAAGCGACCGAACTGGCTGAGAAGTCAAAACATCCCACAGCCGTTTTGCCATTCCACGACCGCATGTCAGATTTGATGACTGCTTGCGATTTGATGGTCACTAAAGCCGGCGGTCTCACCACTTTTGAAGCTGTGGCACGCAAATTGCCTATGGCCATAGATATGATCACCGAGCCCATGCCACAAGAAATGGGCACTGCCAATTTGTTGTGTAACGAGGGATTGGCGCATGCCATAAAAGCTCCGGAAGACATTATTCCTATAGCTTTGACCATGCGCACACGCAAAGAACTGCAAAACATGTCCTTGCCCACTCGCTTTCAACTGGACAGAACCAGGGCGGTTTATGACATAGCCAATACCATTTTGATGGAAGCAGGCATATTTGTGGTCCCCGGACAGAATCTAGGTCATGTCACACCGACTCAGACCAGCTCTAATATGAATACGGCTGCGATGCAACAGCAAGGCAGTTTCAATTTCAATCCATAGAAAAATACCTAAGAAATGGTCTCTTTCGATTGTTCAAAAGCGTGATAGCTGCTTCTTACAAGCGGTCCGGAAAAGACGTTCTTGAATCCAAGCTCAAGACCTATTTGTCTGAATTCTTCAAATTCTTCAGGAGTGACCCATCGCTCCACAGGCAAATGGTTCAAAGTGGGCTGCATATATTGACCCAGTGTTATCAGGTCCACACCTGATTTGCGCCAGGCTTTCATTGTGTCAATCACTTCGTCTTTTGTTTCGCCCAGTCCAAGCATGATACCGGATTTGGTGACAAAGCCCTGCTCTTTGGCGATGCGCAAAAGTTCAAGGCTGCGCACAAATTTTCCTTGCGGACGCACGCGCAAATAAAGACGTGGGACTGTTTCAATATTGTGATTCAGAATATCAGGTTTGGCGTCAAGCACAACTTGCAAGGCATCCCAGTTTCCACAAAAATCAGGAATCAAAACTTCAATTTTTGTTTTGGGGCAGGCTTCACGTGTGGCTCTTATTGTTTCAGCCCAGACAGAGGCTCCGCCGTCTTTCAATTCGTCGCGATTTACTGATGTGATGACGGCATATTCAAGATCCAGTTTGGAAATGGCATGAGCGACTCGACGAGGCTCGTCCAGGTCAAGTTCGGTGGGCTTGCCTGTGATGACATTACAAAAACCGCAACTGCGAGTACAAACATTGCCCAAAATCATGAATGTGGCTGTCCCATGCGACCAGCATTCACCACGATTGGGACAGGCAGCTGACTCGCAAACTGTGTGCAAATCTTCGTCGGTGATTAGTTTTTTCACTTTGGCATAAGCAGGCGAACTTGGCAGCCGCACTTTCAACCAGTCGGGCTTTTGTCTTCCCTTTTCTTTTGGTTCAAATTCGACTTCGTTCAAAGTTTTATTTTTCATTTATATTTGCACTTATTGGAAACCGCTGCATGCCTTTATCTTAGCCAAATCATAAAGATTGGTAAGCTCTAAATATGACATACTGTCACGGTCTAATTATACATGTGAATAAGCCATGCCAAGAAAACCAATCGAAATCACCGACAAAATAGAATATCTCTCCATTTTGGATGAGAACGCCAATGTAGACGCCAAGCTTGAACCCAAGCTCGACGCCAAAGCATTAAAGAACATGTACCGTTACATGCTTCTTGGTCGACGTACAGATGAGCGCATGCTCAAAATGCAAAGACAAGGCAGACTGGGCACATTTCCCCAGGCTTCAGGACACGAAGCGGTAAGCATCGGCTCTGTGTCGGCTATCGAAAAATCAGACTGGCATATACCGGCATACAGAGAGCTTGCCGGTATGCTTTATCGCGGTTGGTCGCTTGAAAAAATCATCTTATATTGGAACGGTTATGAAGAAGGGGCAGTACCGCCTGAGAAGGTCAACGACCTTCCGTATTGTGTGCCTGTGGCCAGTCAGCTTTTACACGCGGCAGGCGTGGGCATGGCAATGAATATCAAGGGCGACAAAAAAGTCGCGCTCACATATTTCGGTGACGGCTCTTCATCTGAAGGCGATTTCCATGAAGCATTGAACTTCGCCTCAGTATTCAAAGCACCGGTCATATTTGTTTGTCAAAATAACCAGTATGCAATTTCGGTTCCTCTATCGAAACAAATGAATTGCAAAACTCTTGCCCAGCGCGCTGTCGCATACGGCATGCCCGGCATAAAAGTAGACGGCAATGACGTGCTTGCCATGTATGTTGCCACAAAAGAAGCGGTCGACCGTGCCAAAGCGGGCGGCGGACCCACACTTATTGAAGGTCTCACATATAGATTCACCCCCCACACCACAGCCGACGATCCCAAACGTTACAGAAGCGAAGACGAATCAAAAGAATGGTTCGCCAAAGAACCGCTCACAAGATTCGCCAAATATTTGCAAAACAAAGGTGTGATGACAGCTAAAGATCTGGAAGAAATGGAAGCGGAAGTGGACGCTGAAATCAAAGCCGGAATTGAACGTGCCGAAGCACTGGCCAAATCTGAAGAACTGATGAATCCGCTTGCCATGTTCGACTATCTCTATGGAGAAGAAACCGAACATCTCAAAGCTCAAAAAGAAGAATTGAGACAGTATCTCGAACAAAAGAAGAAAGGCAAAAAACAACAGAATCACACCGCTCACGCATCAAGTGCAAAATAGGGAGTTAGCAAAATGGCAGGCACTAAAGAAATGAACATGGCAAAAGCCATTAACCTGGCCCTACACGAGGCTCTTGAGCGCGACGAAAACGTAGTGGTCATGGGCGAAGACGTAGGTTACGACGAAGGCGTTTTTCGTATCACAGAAGGGCTGGTGCAAAAGTACGGTGAAAAACGTGTCATAGACACCCCTCTTGCCGAAGCAGGCATTATGGGCACCGCCATCGGGATGTCTATATATGGACTGCGTCCGGTTTGTGAAATCCAGTTTTCTGATTTTGCCAACTATGCCTTCAACCAGATGGAATCGCATGCCGCACGTTTCAGAAACAGAACCCGCGGTCAGATAAAAACGCCGCTTGTAATGCGCATGCCTTCAGGCGGCGGAATCCGTGCTCTTGAGCACCACTCAGAATCACGCGAAGCCACCTGGGCTCATGTGCCCGGTCTGAAAGTAGTGATGCCTTCAGGTCCTCGCAGCGCCCGTGCTCTGTTGCATTCGGCTATTCAAGACGACGACGCGGTTGTTTTTTACGAACCCAAGTCTTTATATAGATTGTTCAAAGAAGAAGTGCCGGAAGAAATCGAAACATTCCCAATAGGCAAAGCACAAGTGGTACAAGAAGGAAAAGATCTCACAGTCGTTTCTTTCGGTGCCAGTTTCCGTGTAGCACTGGACGCGGTGGAAACACTGCAGGAAGACCAGGACGTAAGTATCGAGCTTATTGATTTACTTTCGATTTCACCAATGGATCATGCCACCATTTGCAAGTCTGTGGAAAAAACCGGACGTCTCGTGATTGTGCATGAAGGTCCGCGTAATTTAGGTATAGCCGCTGAAATCATCGCCCGTGTAAACGAAAACGCTTTCCTTTCACTGGAAGCACCGATCAAGCGTGTGACAGGCTACGACGTGCCGATGCCTTATTTCTCAAAAGAGCAGTACTTCTTGCCTGATGCAGACAAGGTTGCTCTTGCCTGCATGGAAACAATTAAATTCTAGGAGTGAAAAATGAGCCAAGACTTCAATCTTCCCGATCTAGGTGAAGGCATTCACGAGGCTGAAATAATTGCAGTCAAAGTGAAAGTCGGACAGTCTGTCAAAGAAGACGATATTCTTTTTGAAGTGGAAACAGATAAAGCGGTGGTTGAGATACCATCTCCTTATACAGGTACGGTGGAAGCCATACATGTTAAAGAAGGCGAGACTGTTAAAACAGGCTGCAATATGATCACCTTCAATGTCGGCGGTTCTAAATCAGAAGAGAAAAAATCGGCTAAATCAGAGACCAAATCAGAAAAGGTTGAAGATACCAAAACACAAATGCTCACTCCAGTGGGCAGAAGCAGTGAAAGCAACGGCAAGAGCGAAGCCGCTCAGTCCACTTCTCAGACTCAAGCAAAACAATCACAAGCCTTTCATCCCAGCCGAGATCGGTCGATACCGGTACCGGCTGCTCCTGCCGTTCGCGCGCTTGCTCGCGAGTTAAAAGTAGACTTGCATGATGTTCGTCCTTCCGGTCCTCACGGCCGAGTGATGAAAGAAGACGTTCGCTCTTACGCTGCCGGCGCGCTTGAAAGCAAAGTGGGTTCTTCTTCAGTGGCCACCAGTTCAAGACCGGCTCCCAGCCTGCATGACAAATACGGTGGCGGCGAAGAAAAATCTTCAGGCTCCGGTTCTATGCCGAGCATGCCGCATATTCCAGGTGAGTTGCCAGACTTTTCCAAACAAGGTCAGGTTGAGCGTGTACCGCTGCGTTCTATTCGCAAGAAAATTGCGCAAAGCATGATGAAATCCTGGACCACAATTCCTCATGTCACCACATTTGATGAAGCCGACATCACCAGTTTGAATCAAACTCTCAAATCACTGGAAAAAAGCTTCACTGAAAAAACAGGTTCGCGTCTCACTCTCACAGCAATTGTTATCAAAGCTGTGGTGAGCGCTCTGCAAAAATATCCTCAATTCAATTCCAGCCTGGATGATGAAAAATCAGAAATAGTATTTAAAAAGTACTATAACATCGGCATCGCCGTCGCCACCGAAAAGGGCTTGATTGTGCCTGTTATCCACAACGCAGATCAAAAATCATTGACCCAGGTAGCAGTCGAATTGCAAGACATCGCCAATAAAACTCGCGCAGGCAAAGTCGAGCTTGAAAAACTGCAAGGTGGCACTTTCACTATCACAAATATCGGCGCCATCGGTGGAACAAATATGTCGCCAATGATCAACCACCCTGAATGCGCCATCTTAGGTATGGCTCGCGGAGCCGATAAGCCGGTTGTGCGCAACGGTAATATTGAGATAGGCACCATTTTGCCCCTGGCCCTAAGCTTCGACCACAGACTTGCCGACGGCGCTGAAGCCGCTTATTTTGTGCGTCATATCATCAGTCATTTGGAACACCCGCTCAACTTCATTTTGGAGAACTAAGAAATGGTAGTAGGAGAAATGGTCGAACAAGTCGACCTCGTTG
>CAZEQP010000003.1:0-18261 GCA_964514345.1 uncultured Candidatus Obscuribacterales bacterium | reverse complement strand
GCTATCCATTCCAGTTCCCTTAAAACTTCCGGAGTGGGCAACTGCTTGCGTTTCATGGCTTTTTTCTTTTCCCTAGGTTATAGGTAGCAAAAAAATCGACATAGAGTGCCTGCAGATACTCAAATTTGAAATTATTCCTGGGGGGAATAAAAAACTGGTCAAAATTATTCCTCCCAGGAATAAAGTTAGAGATTCAGCGACAATTTCTAACGAGACTGAGTTCAGATCGTGGACTCAGACCTAGATCGGGGATTTAAAGCGACTTCAAAAAAGCTAAGAGTGCGTCATTGTCTTCTTTTGAAAGTTTGGCCCATTCATCGCGCACACCGGCAGCCTGTCCGCCGTGCATGGCGATAGCCTGGTCGATTGTTTTGGCGCGACCGTCATGAAGGAAGTAGCGACGCCTGGAAAGACCCCACAAAGGAGCCGAACGCCATTCACCGCCGCGAGCGCCTTCTTGCGGCATGCCATCAGCCAGGTCCGGTCCCATCTGGTGCACCAGAAAATCTGAGTAGGGATGGAAAACCTGGTCGGACAGGGCAGCGCAGTCTATATAGTTGATTTTTGGAAGCGGGCTTTCAGGATCCGGCAGCCTGGCTTTTTTCACAGTTTTGGCGTCAGGCAAGTGACACACATCGCATCTTAATTGGCGAAAGAGTTCGTCTCCATGCTTCACTTGAGCGGTGATAGGACCGCGTGGAGGCGGCGCCAGAGTGGATTGAAAATAAGTGAGAGCCAGAAGAATTTTGCCGTTGTCGTTTGGTGTAGGCGGCAAAACTTGCTGAGTCTTTAGAGGCATTTGACCAAGATAAGTGGGTGTGTTTTCAGTGTGCTGCAAATAGCTTGTGATGCCCATTTCGATATTCATAGCTTGAGCACTGAAACTGAGCAAACTGATTTGCTGACACTTCCAACCAAAACGGGCTGCACGCGGCAATTCGGTGAAACGATCTATTGCTGAAATTGGACGTCCGGCAAGATCCGGATGCTCCTGCACTTCACGTAGAGCATTGTTGATGATGTCACCATCGGCGATATTATCAATAAGCCCGGCCCCCCAGATAATCTGAGCATGACGATTTGACTGCAATTCAGCTTCTACCGGAATCTGCTCAAAATCTATTTGTACACCGCTTGGATAAAGCTTGGGAAATTCGGTAGTCACCGAACGTCTCTGCAATGAAGGACCACCCTGAGTCAAAAAGAAGTCAACGTCTCTTTTTCCCAGAGTAGCGATCACTTCTTTAAGCGGTTTTTTAGCCACTTCTGATGTGGGCACGCGTCTGGCAAAATTCATGATGCTGGTACTTGAAAGGTCTCGCCCTTCGCCCCCCACTTCATCAGGATCGCCATGACAGGCGGCGCAACTTCTTTCGTTGAAGAGCGGTCCCAATCCTTCCTGGGGAGTGAATTTTTTCTCGAAGAAGGCTTTTGACAGGAAGAATTTTCTATTTTGTTCCGGTGTCAAACCCAGTATCGGACCTCCGAACTTTCCGGCATCAGCCGCTTGAGTGCAGTTGGCCAGCAACCAGACCACTGCATAGGCGGCAAAGCCGGCGACAAGCACGTACGCTATGAAACGGTACTTGAAGAAAGTTATGAATGTCATTATTCGATTTTATTCACTCCACCCCAGGAATTAACAAGAATCCATCGAAATTAGTGTGATTGCGGCGGAGGCGGCGGCGGTGGGGGCACGCGCGGCGAGGGCACTGGAGGCAAACCCGGAGGTGCCGGCGGAATTTCCACTGGCGGTATCGGGGGCACGATGAGCAAAGGCGATGTGATCTGGAAGCGCACTGCTTCATTTCGGCATGCCTGTTGTGATTTATCCAGGTCCTTATCAGCCAATGTACAGTCAAGCATGTTGCCTTCCTGGTCAGGATTTCTGACGTCGGCTCCGGATTGATTTCTGACATTGTTCTGACCCATAACAGACCAGACAATGATCAATCTGCTGTCTACAGGATCAGGCTCAGCATAAATATTGAGCGATTGATACTGCAGCTGATCTTCAAGCAGCGAGCTTATTCCAGTCACCTGGGAGAAGTTGTTTTTGGTTGATGGATCAAGCAATTTTGCCCAGTTGTTGAATCCACCTGCTGCTTCGATGTTTTGCAGAATGATAGGCAAGATAGGCACCGGCACTTCATCTCCAATACTGAGCAGAATGACGCCGCCACCATCGCCTTTAGAAGCATCACCCTGAGTGGTCAGTTTGAAGTTTCTGGATTGGCTTGTGGGGATGACGCTGTCCGGGCAGTTGGGAATGGTCACGCTGCTCAAGTTGTTCACAAAGAAAGGCGAACCTAGCCAGTCTTTATCACCACCTGCTTTTCCGTTCTGCCCTGTGGGAGCAGGTCCGGTTCCCAGGATTTCGCTTACTGTGGCAGATCTTCCCGGAGGGAAGAAATCGTTGTTTCCGGCGATGTGATAATAGAGATTTTCAATCTTGTCGACACCAAGAGCGGTGATAGCAAGAAGGTTGTTCACTATCGCATAACCAAGATTGATGGCGCGTACGCCGGCTGCATAAGCGGTCAATCCGCGATTGTATTTGCGGGTAGGTTCCTGCATCTCGGCAATTTTTGCCTGGCGCTTGGTTTCCCATTCGCTCCAGGTTTGCTGCAAAGACCAGTATTGAGCCATGTTGCCGCCATTTAGAGCTTCTTGCATCTGATCGGCAATATCATTTTGTTTGTCGACGATTGCTTCTATTTCAGCCACAATTCTAGCGATAACAGCAGCCTGTTCTCTTGCCACTTCACCACCTGCAACGGCAGTGTCGCGACCGAGCTGCATGAGCTTGATCAAATCATCACGAAACTCGAGTAGTTCTGAAATAGGATTTCCGTCTGTTGTTGTGGGGCGGTCGTCCGCTCCTTTCCCGTGCGCCATCGTGTATGGAGGCGCCCAGGCCAGCTGCTGTGGAACAGTGGCTTGCATACGGAATACCATAGCCTGGTCAAGATAAATGTTTCGAGTCAGATCGCTGAAGTTATTCAAAGACCGCGGATCGTTTCCTGCAGCCATTGCTTTGTCGCTGTCCGGGATCAAAGCAAAGATGCCGCCGAAAACGTTGCAAGCCGGATTAGGAATATCGGCTGCAAACGCGGTCTGCATAAATGGATCTATATTCTGAGAAATGACTTTATCCTTAATCAAGTCTTTTCCGCGCAACCTTGTGCTCATTGCGTTGTAGACAGCATCTACGTTTGGTCTCAGTCCTTCATTTCTGAGCCAGTCATAAACGAAAAAGGCAAGAGCAACGCTTGGGTTGTCCGCTCTTCTACCGTTGACGTCAGTACGGGCAACTGTTCCGCTTCCGGGAAAGGGTCCGTTTTTAGCCGTGAAATAATGACCGTTTCCTTTCCATCCACTTGTGCTTCCAGGCGAGCTGGAACCTGCATCGGAAGGGAGCATGGATGAATTCATCAAACTAATGATAGTGTCATAACTCACACCATTGTCCTGAGCCGGCACACCTTGTGGAAATTCAAGCCGGAAAATACCTGCAGTCGGTGTAATTCTTCTATTTCCAGCGCAAGCGCAGGCAATTTCTTTTTTAATTTCGGTAGGCTTGGATTCTGTTGTGGCAGTGTCTCCACCGGCTATTGCACGTACTTTTTCTCTCACAGTCACTCTGACTGTTGTGGGGAAAATAATTGCCGGTCCGGTCAAAACCGATTCAGCTCCTGCCGGAGCAAAACTGGCGCGATCGATAAGGGCTACAGTCTCACCCACTTGCGAGAAGATGAAACGAGCATCGCTTCCGCTCACCGGTACCGGGATATTGGAACGATAGAAAGTTTGCTGACCCATGCCTTGTTTCACAGTGGCGGCATTGGACAAAACATTAACCTCAGCTCGTGAGAGCGGGCTGGGCACTGGAATATTAGTGACACCGGCACTGTTTGTACGTCCCATCTCGATAGTGATGTCGGCAGCGGTTACAGGGGCTACGCTAGCCGGTCTCAGACCACTCGAGTTGTAAGCTTCAGCAGCGATTTGAGCCAGATTGATTGTTTTTGCGACTCCAGCTGAGTCTTCGTATTTGATCATTCCGGCGCCGTTTGCAGTGCACAAAAGGTTGTTCAATCGGCGTGTGGCATTTCCCAACATCCTGGCATCATCTTTAGCCAGAAAGTCCATTGTAGTGTTGCCCAGTCTGTGAGAAATGATCAAATCAAGTCTGCAACGAGCCATCACAGTGTTAATGCCGTAGACAGGTCTTCCCGCCAGTCCAAGATTGGAGTAGTCATCAACCACACCCACTCGACCCAGTCCGGGATCCATTATCGTGACTTTGCTTATCTCTTTGGCAACAGCCAGAGCGGCAGCGTCAACGGCAGTCTGTGCCTGCTTCTGGTGTGAAGTCATTTGCATGAATACAATGAAAATCAAACCAGCAAGAAGGATGACGCCCAGAAAAATGGCAAGTGGCAGCACCACGCTCCCCTTGCTTGTTCTAAGCTTGAAAATAGCTGAAAAGCTCTTATTATTCATAAGTGCAAACCCCTGATTTATGCTTTATTCTGCGAGTTTTAGTAAGTGCAATTTTTACTAGACACGAACCTTAATCATGCTTAATAATAATTTAAAGGTTCCCAATCTGGAAAGGTAAAAACCTAACAAATTCCCACTTTTCACATTAATTGTTCCACCAAATAAAGGTATCCAATAAATATAGGCACGCTTGACCGGCATAGAATTTTGTCAATAACTTATCCAGAAGATATTCAAGGAGAAACCAAACTGAAATGAAAAAATATGTTTTTATCCTTTCCTCAATTACCTTCTCGATTGTGAACGCTCAATCTTTGCCTGCACCGGCTCAAGACAGAAACATAAATGTGCAGGAAATGAAAAAATACGACGCCAAAACTGCCAATCGTTACTGGAAGATGGGCAAAGAATGCGAAAGAAACGGACAAACAGAACAAGCCATCGCCAATTATGCTCAAGCCGGTTTGCGTACAATTGCAGGCGGCAAGAGCAATCCGCAAGCAGTCAGTCTGGCAGATTCACTCATTGCAAAATTCCAGAGTCTGGAAGCAAACTCATTTATGAAAGGCGACACCAAAGCAGCCACTCAAGCCAGCAAAGAAAAATTGAAACTTATTGAGTTTGTGGACGGAAAAGAAAGCCAGCGCTACAAAGACTGTCTAAAAACGCAAGGCCTGTACGAGCAAAGCAAAAAGCAATGATCAATTTGCCGGCCAATCTCAAACAAAAAATACCTGAGGTCATCACCTGTATGGGTCTTGGTACTTTTTTTTTCTCTTTGTCTGGTTGGTTACGGCTCCATCCTTTATATATGGCAGACCACAGACCCGGGATGCGTTTGTTACAGCCAGCGCATTTACATGTCACGCGGAAGATTTGAAAACATGCGCCAGCTCTACGATACAGCTATCTATGTGCTGGCGCCGATCTTAAGTTTTCTATTTTTCAAAATATCCAGCTCACTCTCAGTCCATACCAAAAAAAGCCTGTTAATTACCTCTGGGGTTTCACTTGCCGGTTTTTTCATTTTGCGTTCAATATTTCACGAAGACATTCCTGCCAACTATTACTTATTCGTCATGGTAGGCAAAATCATGGCTTATCATCATGGAGCCATAGGCAATAATCTTATTCAACCCATGTTCACCTGGGCATTCCTTTGCGGGCTGACTCTTTTCTTCGTCAGCTCAAGCGTACTGGCATTGAAAAACAAACTGCAAAAAAACAATCAAGCCATGATGAAGGAAGCCACATCATGAGAAAAGAGCGCGGTCAACAAATTGCAGAATTCGGACCGGCACTTCTCATAGCCATTCCCTTGATTGCTCTCATGCTCTCTGTCTTAAGCCTGGGTGTAGGAATCGGCACACTAGCTTTATGCGCTCAACATGCCGCAAGAGAAGCGGCCGCCACCGGAACTTTTTCACTGGCCCAACAAAGAGTCAATGAAAATGTGTCACTGATGTCAGCCGGACTAGGTCAGTTCGGGGGCATCCAAAACGGCAGACTGATTCTTGAGATAGAAGAATCCCCAACAGGCGAAACCAATTTCACTACTTACACAAGAGGCAGCGCAATAGACCCCACAAACAAAATCTACCGATATAAAGTTCGGGGAGAATGCCAGATCAAACCACTTTTGTGGTGGTTTACAGTTCCATCGGTTTATGAAGCAACAGGAATAGTCGAACATCCTGAAGGAATGGGAATATGAAAAGACGAAGAGGCAGCGTATCGGCTGAAATCATCGTGTGCTTCATTGCACTGATACCCATATTCTTTTTACTATTTGATCTGATCATTGTTTTCGCCGGATATCAGACCAATCAAACATTCTCGCGCGACGCAGCCCGCGCTGCATCTTTGCTGATGCCGCCCAAACAAGGAGTGCAAACAGAAGGTCCTCTCTTTTTGCGCGCATCACAGATATGCGCAAACGGCAGAAACATGGTAAAAGGTTATTTGAGCGGACCTTTTCTTGAGGGAGTGGAAGTTTTCAATTTTGTGCCCCCCGGTCCTTTTGGTGGCACATATAGTGGCACCGTCACTGTGCGCACCAGTTTGCGGGTAAAAGTACCGGCTTCCATTCCCGGCTTGATTCCTGAGTTTGTGATGGTGAAAGGAGTCAGCACCTTTCCTTTAACCGGAGTAGTGCAATCAAAAGTACTGGTCAATTAATTAGGGTTCCCGTCCCACACCCAACCCGTCTGCCACCCGGTTTATATAATTGAACCATGATGCTATAAGATTGATTTGCAGAATGGCCATATCGTCAAAACCGGCTTCACGCAATAATTTAATATCGGCGCTGGTTATTTTCGCCGGCGCAAGAGTAATCTTTTCCACATACTCAAGCATCACTCGTTCCTGGGCTGTGATATCGGCGGTGCGAAAGTCTTTTTTAATTGCTTCTGACAGCGACTCATCCAGAGTCACACGACGCAGAAACTCTGCGTGCGAAGTTATTCAGTAATAACAGTCATTTAGAGCCGAGACTGTAGCGGCAATCATTTCATGCTGTCTGCGCTTGAGCGGAAAATCCGGATTCATCATGGCGCCGAAGGCTGAAAAGCTGTGTTTCAAAACGTCAGGCATAAGACTGTGAGCGCGAACAATTGCGGCAGCTTCGCCTTCCTTTTCCACCAATTCTGGCACCGGAGTCGCATACTCCATTGGGTAAAGGGTTCTGGATTCTTCCATGGCTTGAGCCACAGCCATGCTATCCTCCGGTCTCACTGTTTTAATCCAGGTCAATTTCCTGTTCCTTATATGAATTGAGCCAGTTGATTTTAACACCCTAACCCTCAAATCATGGGGCAAAATTGGGGGTTGACAAACTAGACCGACCGGTCTAATATAGTATTAACGGAGGGGCAAACCAAAATTTCTCCTTCTGTAAAAAAAACAACCAAAAATAAAACCGAGTAGTGAAGAGTTACTCAGTTACTTGCAAATACAGTCCCTGCGGAAGTTTCGCGTGATACCGCATATGATGCAAAGGTGCCGAAAAAGAGGCAAACTTCAAGCAGTTCAGAACACATAAATTTGACATTTCAAATTCTCTGATTCAGTCTATATAATAAGGAAAGGAAAATGGAAAGCGTTAAGGATCTCATGAGCCGTACAGCCTCAAAGCAAGATACAAAAGTCGCACTTCTTGAAGTGGGCATGGATATCATGCTGGAAAAAGGCTATACAAACACCGGAATTCAGGAAATTCTCTCGGCTCTCCAGGTCCCGAAAGGTTCTTTCTATCATTATTTTGACAGCAAAGAAAATTATGCCGTTGAAATCATCAGATATTTCGATGAATCGTATACCAGCGAGTTGAAGGCGCTTCTCACAAACACGCAAGTCAGTCCACTCAACCGTTTGCGGGGATATTGCGATCACGTAAGAGAAAAACTTATCAACCAGAACTGTAGAAAAGGCTGTCTCATTGGCAATTTGAGCCAGGAAATGTCCGACCAGAGCGAGGTCCTGCGCAAAGAACTAACTGCCGTACTCGGCAAACGAATAGCTCTCATCGCAACCTGTATGGAAGAAGGTCAAAAAGACGGCGAAATCACAAGCAAGCACTCTGCCGCCCAGCTTGCCGACATTTATATGAGTGCCATGTCCGGTTCTGTAATGATGGCTAAGACCCTCAAAAAAATTGAACCGTTAGATGTATTCATCAACGTAATGATTGACGATTTGTTCAGAGCCTAAATAAAGAGTTTTCAAAAAAGATCCTGGCATCAGAGCAAATAAGACTCTGAGCCTGTTACCTGCACACCCAATAATGACCGACCAGTCTACTACGAGGAGAGCTAAAATGAACTTGTTAAACGAGCGCCAACAAAAATATTTGCGGGCAGGAAATCGCAATACTTCAACTGATGAACTTCGCAAGCTTTCGCACTTGAATGATATTCATATCCGCTCCCGCGTCGCTGAAAATCCGAGCACCCCACTTTCTACTTTGTTCGAATTACTCAACGACGAACAACCCGAGGTTAGAATTGCCCTCACTTACAATCACAATCTGCCTTTGATGCTGCAAACTGCTCTAGCCAGCGACGCCAATCCGGACGTCCGTTATGCTATGGCTGAAAACTTCGAGCTTCCATGCGTCATACTTTCACTTCTTGCCTCAGACGAAAATCCATACGTAGTCCAAAGAGCCAAATTGTCCATCGCCATGTCGTGCGTTAAAAAAGCCACCGACGGTCCGGAAATTCTGGCTGCATAACCCAAGTAAGTAGCAACTTGGTCACAGATAGGAGAGAATCTTAGTAAGCTAAGATTCTCCTGTGACTTTAAGGGAAGATTGTTTTGCGATATCGAAGCATCATAGCAATCACGCTACTCATCACTGCCGTCACCGCCGCTCAAGCCAGTGACTATAAAACACGCTATGAATCAATATTGCTGAACAATCAGGGAGTCATATTATTGAATGAACGCAAATTCGATGAAGCCATTTCATACTTGCGCAAAGCTGTAGCCAAAGATCCTGCTTACAGCATGGCGCGAGAAAATCTCGCCATAGCTCTAAACAATAAAGGACTTGATTTGAATCAGAAAGGCAGCCCCCAGGGCGGTTTGCAATGCATGGAATCGTCTTATTTTGACGATCCATATAATGAAACTACTCTCTATAATCTGGAAGGTTTGATCAAGAAATTGGATATGAATCCCAGATCTCCCTTTGATAGATGCAATTTGGGAGGGCAAGCAATTTTGCGTGCCGACTGGGCTGCTGCCTGGGTCGAGTTCAACGCCGCCTTGCAAAATTGTGGATTTACATGCTTTGCACCGAAGAAAAAGCCTGAACCTGAAATCACATTGCATTACGATGGAAAACGGGACGACTTCTACAAAGATTATATGGACCTGGTGACTAAAAGAATAAAGAGAAACTGGTTCCCGCCCAAAAGAGACATCTCCGACAAAATTGTAGTCATAATGAACGTTTCCAGAAGCGGATTGGTTGAACTGGACAAACCTTTGCCCAATACTCCTGAAAATAATGCCGCTATCGATGCAATTAAAAGGTCGCAACCCTTGCCCAGACTGTACAAAAACGAGACCGATCTAAACATAAAGTACACATTCGAATATAACGTCAAAGACAGTCAGGGCAACAAATATTGATCTGGCAGTTCAGGGTTTTTCCTCTAGAGTGAACAACCTTCGTCTGCGATTATTTGACTATGAATAAGCTTGCTGTGTTTGTATTTTTCGTGTGCGCGATATCAACCGCCGCGCAACCTGTTCTAGCCGACCCAAAACGGACGGCATCTGAAATCATTGATCTTAATAACAAAGGAGTCAATTTACTCAATAAAAATAACTACGACGCTGCCATTGAGTTATTAACTGAAGCAGTAGCAAAAGATCCTCAGTATCCAATGGCAAGATGCAATTTGAGTATCGCATTGAACAATAAAGCGTTGGCAATACAAAATACGCCAGAAGAGGCTCTACACTGCATTGAAAAGGCTCTGTTTCTTGACCCTGAAAATATCACCACTCAACACAATGCAGATGGTTTAATTCGTATGCTCAGTCTCGATCCAAATTCTCCAGCAGATAGAATAAACCTTGGATTCAAAGCCTTATCACGAAATGAATATGACTGTGCTTTTGCTGAGTTTGCATCAGCGATTGCTCTTTCAAAACATCGTGCAAAAAATGAAGAAAAGAATCAGAACTCGGACCTCGACAATAAAAAATTAGGGAAGGAGCCGGATTTTGAAAAAATGGAAATGAACAAAATCGAAACCGGGGATTCTCAAGATTTTTACAAAGCCTATATGAACAATCTAGGAAGAGACATCAAAAAACACTGGTTCCCACCTCGGTCTTCCGACTGCGAAAGAGTTGTTCTTCGATTTAAAATCGACAAGAATGGCAAAGCCGACAATATTTCAGTTATCAAATGTACCAGCGGTGCCCAGGTTGGGCCTGCAATTGAGGCAGTAAAGAATGGCAGTCCCTTTGATCGTCCTTTATCAAAAGTAGACATCCAATTCACTTTCTCAAACAACGTCTTCAGTGGTGGAGGAATGGGAAAACCGTCGTCCCGTGTACCTTCGAATTTCAAACGCAACGGAGCGAAAATCGAACATATGAAATCCAAATTAACCAAACAACCGAATTCAATTCAGTTGAGAATTAAGCTGGCTAGATTGTTAGTCAAAGTGGATGAGATAGACAAAGCAATTGCCGTATTGGAAGAGGGACACAGACTTTTCCCGGATGACCCTGACATAATGATAGAGCTGATACAAATCAGATACATTCTTCCAATTCATCGCCACTCATTGCCAGGTAATGTCGCCTAGCTTACTGGTCCGGTCGATGGAAAGGTGAGACAATCGAAATACTGACCGGTACATTAAATGCAAAACTACAAATACATTGCCGTAGCAATTGCTACCATAAGCGCGCTTTCCGCCTGGATGCTGTACAAACCTGTGCAGAAAAAGACGCAGCTCCCGCATGTGCCATTCGAGCATTTTGACGAAGCCAAATACCTGAACAATACAGGAGTGCAATACGCTCGTGAGGGCAACTTAGTCAAGGCACTGGAATTTTTGAATTTAGGTCACTAGTCATCCGAAACAATTGCACCTTTAGGAAGCATTGCCGAGCAATTGAGAAAAACAATCGAATACGAACACGGCATAAACGGCAGTGCGACCAGCATCAGAGGAATCGATATTCATACTGAGTTGCCCAAATATTATTTGAGCGATTTCGAAAAAAACATCAAAAGAGATCTGATTATCTCTCATCCGACAATAGACGCTCAAGCACGTTGCGGCTTTCCAGTTTCAGCAAATGGAACGATAGGTATGCCACCATTTTTCACTCCAGCCAGCAGCACCGGAGTCGCCAGAATCAGATGTGATCAATTGCAGGACGCCTCTAGAGCAATTTTGAGACAAAGTCCCATGCCTGCTTTGCCGAGCGGCACAGATAAAATTGAAGTGGAAGTGAATTTTGACTATAAAGCGAAAACTAAAAACGTCGAATTAATCATAAACACAAACTT
This sequence comes from uncultured Candidatus Obscuribacterales bacterium, assembly GCA_964514345.1. Taxonomy (GTDB): domain Bacteria; phylum Cyanobacteriota; class Vampirovibrionia; order Obscuribacterales; family Obscuribacteraceae; genus Aved-18. The sequence goes on along the minus strand of CAZEQP010000003.1, from coordinate 6,710 downwards.
GTTCTCTTCGCTGGTGAAAGAATTTGATAAACGTCTGGAGTTAATTCTCTAACTTATTCGTCGATGTAATTTTCCCAGAATTCGGTGCGCTCTTTCCAAGAGCAGCCTTCATTGTTACATATGAGAGTGACTCTAGACGAGTGAGAATCTATCTCCTGCACATTGAAACCGTCACGGACGGCATCGATGGTCTCGGCGTATTTCTCGAATTTCTGCACCGGCTTCTTGCATTTGGGGCATATCATCTTTTTGCTGTTGACTGCCTCTTGAATTCTGGATAATGACATGAGAACCTCACTTGCTGTGCCTGACAATAATAGCCAAATATTGGCTGAATTTGTTCTTTTCAACCGGAGCGGGCTCAAAGTGTGGGAATCCGTGCCCTTACTTAACTCAAACGCCGAAGAAAAAAGAAAGAAGCACCTTTCGATGCTCCTTCCCGGAGTCTCATCTGCATGAGAGTGGTTTCGCTATATTTCTTTGTCTCTAGGCGATATTTCTTTTTCCTTTGACCGATTCCTCGCCGCTGCAAGAAATGTCTTTGGCACCGTGACCTTTCATGATTTGCTCGGCGCGTTTGCCTTCTTCATTTGTTTCGCAGTGGACTGAAAGGAGGATATTGCCTTCGTTCAATCTGCCTTCATACTGTTTGGCTTCAAATTCGGGCATGCCTAATCCGATTAAACCACCGGTCAATCCACCGGCTGAACCACCCAGAGCGGCGCCGCTCAAAGCTGCCATCACAGGTCCGGCTGCTATAAAAGGACCGACTCCTGGAATGGCTAAGGCACCGATGCCGGCCATCCAGCCCAATGCACCACCGGCAATGGCTCCTGTAGCTGCACCAGTTGCGGTGCCTTCAGGGGCTTTGCTGTGTTTTTCGATACCGGCGTCTCTGATACCTGTTTTGTCTGCCATTAATACTGATATGTCATTGTCGATAAAGCCGCTCATTTTAAGGGCTTCTACAATCTCTCGTGCCTGAATCTCTGATGTGGAAATACACATTACTGCTTTTTTCATTTAAATGTCTCCAAAATTTCTTGAAAGGGCCAAGGCGCACGGTAAACTCAAGCCTCAGCCAAGCAATGAGAACCTGCCGTCATACCTTCTGTGTAGCATCCTGAAATTGAGACGGTGCCGGATTCTAATGTCAAGTCAAACAGGCGGCACAGGCTGTGAATCTGCGATTTAATCTAATTCGTGTTGTCGGCAGTTCTCGCACAAAAATAGTGCGAATCTCTTACAAATCTGAGGGGGTATGCCCTGCAGTTTTCGACCTGAAAATCACGTCAAAAACAAATATGCGTGTGGTGAATATTTTTGACCCTCATTTTATGCCTTAAAATACATATTTTGACTTTGGCAAGAGGCAAATATATTTTATAAAGCATATTTGATTTCCAGCGATTCTGGAGCTTAGTTCTTCTGAGAATCCAAAAGCGCAAGCATCCTTTTCTTCAATTTCATCGAATCTGCATTAACACTGGAAGAATCGACTCTCTTCAATAGCGATAGGAATTTCATTTTGTTGGCATCAGAAAACAAAAAAGTACCTTCGTCTCCTGAATTTTTGTACTTATATAGATGAACAGTTTCACCCAGGTTAGGCTTGAAATCCTTAGTAGCGGTCGAAACATTAGCCACAGCCAGAGCCAACTCCAAAACATTCAGCAGCATATAGGATCTGTCAAAGCTTCGCACTTCATTTAAAATCAAACCGATAATTCTTTGACGGTCCTTTTCCAACTTATCTATCATCTCTTGCTTCTTGTCTTTCAGGGTAGGATTGTCGAACTTCACTACAGTTTCCAGCTCTGATAACCTGAACGCAGAGACGTATTTCCTTTCCAGTATGCATTTCTCTCTCAGTTTATCAAGCAACCAAAAATCAATCGTTCGTTGCCTGGTAAGAATAAGTTTTACCTGATCGTCTGCAGGTAATTCCATCAATTCACTGGTCGGTAACACGCCCCAATCGCCAATCAGTCGTCTGAAACTATCTTGAACACTCTCAGATGCCGTCATACCAGAATCCCCGTAACGAGGATCTATCGGCGCACTATATAAAGCAATTTCACTTAATCCGAAATGCTTTTGCACCAGATCCCTTTCAGTGTTGTAACGGCTGTCTCGTTCGAACATCAAACAGCCATGCGTCAATGAAGCTGCCATAAATGCGACTATTGTCGAGATCACTTTCTTTAGAAAACGAAATTGATTTCTCACCGGGCGCAAAAAACCGGGACACTCATCTGTAGTAATGGTTCCGTCTGCTCTTTGATAGAACTTTATGCAATTGCGTGTACCGTCAGACTTGGTGCGCAGAATCTCCTCCGCCTCTTTCCTTGACATGTCCGAGATGTTATAGACTTTCTTATCGCACTGCTTGCACAGCCGCTCGCGCTCGTTTCCATCCATCGTGTCCCAGTTGATTGGACACGGATAAGTCAAGATAAGCGAATCTAGCGGGCTCTTTTCTTTCATAGAGTCCAGCTTATTGATTTACGCAATCTCGATAAAGCGTGAAATTACTAGTGAAAGCGCTTGGTTTTAACAGAAAAAACGTTGAAATTATATCAGTTTTAGCATAATATGGAAAATATCGAGAAGAAGTGCAATGACTAAAAGAACACAAATTACTGAGAATACTTACACAGTAGGACACAATAATGTTTTCGTAGACCTTGGCTTTCCTGAGGAAGAGGCTACTGAGCTCAAAATCAAAGCCTATCTCTTCCATTATCTTTTACTGGCTGTCAAAAAGGAACTGAGAAAAAACACTCAAGCACAACTGGCAAAGAAACTTGGCGTTTCTCAACCTCTCATTTCAAAAATAGTGAATGACGATTTCGATATTTTTTCTGTAGAACGAATCGCACACTTACTTCTGAAACTAAACTATGACATATATGTTGGTGTCAAACCAGCTTCCAAAAAGAATAAAGCCCAGGTAGCAACGCTGTATCCGCTTCTCAGTCCTTACTAATTTTGAACTCGCTATTCATTTGGTTTTTTAATTAAATTCTTTGTCTGTTTAGCTTCTTGTTCTAAAATCTGTTTTTTTTCTTTGCAAGTGGTCCATTCAAGACTCTCAAAGCGCTATCTGTGGTGCTCAGTGAATCTTTAACATAATCGATTAAAAATTCAACACGCGCTTTCAAAAGTAAAGCATAAATCAGCTCCTCAGAATCATGCGAGTTTTCAGCCTTTGATACATATTCCTCACATTTTTTGTATGCCTTTGCATACTCCAGATCACCGCATAGCTTCTCAATTTGTGACGATAGTTTAGGATGAATCAGTTCATACGAATCTGCCCTGGCAGCGCCAACACAAAAAATATTATTCAAAGCTGTAACCAGACAGAAACAGGAAATGAATTTATTGACTCTGAGCAAAATCACCCCAAACACCTGTTAGAAAAGTGGCCCAAATCGCTAACAATCGTAGAAAGGAGAAAAAAAGACCCTTTGATCTGTAGAGAGATTTTTGTCACTTTCACAATAAATCCACGCCACCCAAAAAGTGTCACTTTCATTTCAAAAGAGGCTCCAGATCAGCAGCCACAATCTCAGTCAAAATCTTCTCATCCACCTGGGGAAGATCCACTATCCGATTAGCCTGCAAATTAATAGCCGTCTCAAAAACATTTCGCACATCACGCGCATTTCCAAAGCTTTTATCACGTTTAGAATAAAGCTGTTCCATTATTTTCATGGCCACGCCCCGAGCGTCGCCAGTCAGTGCAAAAGTACCCTGCCGACAAAAAGACTCCAGAATAGAAAGCAACTGTTCAGGCGTATAATCACTGAAATTAAAATACTTATTGAAGCGCGACTTCAAGCCGGGATTAGCCGAAATGAAATTAGTCATTTTATCCGGATAACCGGCGACAATAACGACCAGATCTTCACGATGGTCTTCCATACGTTTCACCAGCGTATCAATGGCTTCCTGACCATACTGGTCGACTGCTCCTTCCGGAGCCAGCGCATAAGCTTCATCTATAAATAGAACGCCACCAAGTGCACGCTCCAGCTGTTCGCTCACTTGAATAGCAGTTTGTCCCAGATAACCTGCCACCATTACAGAACGATCTACTTCTACCAGATGCCCTTTAGACAAAACGCCTAATTCACGATAAATGTCGGCGATGATTCGAGCGACTGTAGTTTTTCCGGTACCCGGATTTCCTGAAAAAACAAGATGCCGAGTTATAGGCGACTCAGACAGTCCCTTTTCTTTGCGCATCAACTGGACTTTTATAAAATTGACCAGCTGTTTCACATCTTTTTTCACTTCCTCCAGCCCGATAAGAGCGTCCAGCTGTGTCATGGCTGTGTCTATCGTTTTTGGCATCATAAAGACACCAGTGTTGCCGGTTCTTTTTATCTTAGATTTGGGCGCGTCACCATTACCATTGCTTTCTTTTTCGACATTTTTTTCTTCTTCGATAACAGGCAGTGAGGCGATACTGGCGGCAATGCTTTCCGGTTTGCTGTGAGTGGTGAGCATTACATCAGGCAGAGTGGAAGGATCTTTCAGCGCGCCTGATTCAGGATAAAGATGAGCTTGAAACTCTTTGAGCCAGACCTCTTCCTCGGGGCTGACATTAGAGTCTGCTTTGAACATAAGATTAGCCATTCTAAATAGAACGGTGCGCAAAGTGCCGGCAAGATCCGATCCACAGGTTTTGTCATAAGTTTGCAAAGCCAGGATCAAGTCGTCAAATTCGCCTGGAGATGGAGATGGATACTCGCGCGACTTCAATAGATCTTTGATATAAGCCTCAGTCGCCAGTTGACCGTATAAGCCGAAAATAGGCGCCATGTCGCAAATAAGATTCACTTCCTGGGGATGTATGATGTTATCCACATAAGTAAGTCCCACACAAAATCCAGCCAGTTTATTGCGCAACGCCTGGCAAGGTTCTTTGAATGTAGAAGCTTCGCCCAGTTTATCCGAAATTTGAAAAAGCGGTGGTATCAGAGTAGCGAATAAGGCTTTGGTGTCAAATACAATTTGCTTGCCGTCTTGATGCAAATATTCACTTGCCGGCTTCAACCAGTCGAGCACTTCTTCCATGTCCTGTTCGAACTCGCGCACCAGAGAAAGGTCTTCCGGACTTGGTTTTTCAACAGTAGTTAAAACCGCTTTGACAGCGTTGCATAAAAAATTGCGCCACTTGAGAGACGAGTTGAGCCGGTTTTTATAATCAAAAGCTTTAAGGGCATCGATTATTCGCGATGGTGGAGGAGATTTAAATTCAGCCGAGATTGATTTTTTAATTTCTTCGAAATTGATTATATGGTCTGAAACTTCAAGCTCGCACTTTTCATTGCCCAGATCAATTGAATCGTAAATATCAAAGATGAATGACCATTGCTTGGGCGACAGATTTTCTTTGCGGCAAGACAGGTAACTTATGAGACGGACGATATCAAGGTAAAAAGCGTCATTTGCATTTTGCAAATCACCTTCCATTTCATAGCTGCGTTTGAGCATCTGGGTGACGTTTTCTTCCAGCTTAAAGCGAATCTCCTCGAATTGTTTTACATATTCGATTGATGCTCGCAAATGCATTATTTTGCGGTTTTTCCTTTGCATAATGTCGATTCTAACTGGTCTATTGTGGTCAGTCTACCTTGCAGCAACTCTTCCGGGTCGGTATGGGTCATTTTGAGCTTTCTGCGGTGCTTAATCTCACTTATATAATTCCACGCTGTAAGCCCGATACTTGTTGCCGAGCCGACACCTGCCACAATATTGCCTGAAAAGGCAACTGCGTTTATTGTTTGCTCGCTACGAGCCTGATAATTGTAGTAGGCAAAACAATCGGCCGAGTCCTGGGCGATGAAACTGGCGCCTATCAATGGACCGGCGATATTTTGCTGGGCGGCGACCTTATTTAAGTGACGAATGTCTTCTTCCCGGTCTTGAATAAACTGGATGCACCTGCCGGACCAGGTTTTGGAAACAGCCATACGCTCAGCCAGAGTGTCGGTCATTATTCGCGACGAATCGTCCAGTCCGGCTGTGAGAGCTTGCAGACGCTGCAAGCACACTTCAGTCTCATTCGACATTTCATGCGGTTCTTCATTGAGCATGCGGCAAAGTTTTTTCTTGTTGTGATTATATAAATAAGTCCCGATACGAGAACTCAAAGGTGCGCTTACCGTCAGAATCACATCGCCCGGCAATCCTAAAATAATGGAAGGCCCGGTGAGATTAGTGCGGTCCACACTGCGCAGGGCAAGAATCCAGCTGGCCATAATTATCCAGTTGGCCGCGGCGTCCATGGCAAAAAAGGCGCTATTGCCGGCTTGATATGATTTGACGTCGGCCCAGATGTCGGTTAAATCTGACACGCACCAGTCGCGCAAATGTTTGAGCAGATTGCCTTCCTCGACAAGAGCCTCTTTTATTTTTGAACTGGGGCACTGGTTCAATGTGCTTGAACGTTCCAATAAAAGGGAGTCGATTTCTTTTACTCTTTTGATAAATTCATTTGCAGCTGTTTTAGGATCCCGTTTTTTCATTTTGTTTTGAATGGCGGTCCAGCCGTTGCTCATTAATTCGAATGTTGAGGCGCTTGCACCTATGGCGCTTGAAACTAGAGCCACTTCGTTGCTTGCTTTCAATATTCCGGGTGACACTCTATCCGGTGTGCCCAGATTTCTTCTCAGTTCGGACATGAGCATGATATT
>CAZEQP010000002.1:0-19976 GCA_964514345.1 uncultured Candidatus Obscuribacterales bacterium | reverse complement strand
AAACATGCGCACTTTCGGCTTTGTTTGTTTTTCCTGTCAAAACAATCGCCGCACTCATCCTCATTCCCTGCTGGGCGCGCTGGACAGAGCTTTACGCCATAGCCGATTTCAAATATGCGCGCGAATTCGGCTCAGGCAAAATCTGGCACGAAACCACAAAAAAATCTGACATGCTCATTGGCGCCCTGATACCACTTACAATATCAGTTTTTCTGACAACCTACGACGCCTTTTTTGTAGCCGCACTCATTCCGGCAACTATTATTCCGGGCGTTTTAGCCGCTCACTGGCTCAATGCAAAACTTGATGGACAAACAGGCGACACCTATGGTGCCGTCGTGGAGGTGTCTGAGACTTTTGGATTAGTGATTGCAGGTTGTCTGGTAATTTATTGTTGAAAAACCAAATTAAAACTCAGTGAACTGCAATGAACTCAATGATTTGCAATGATTCACAGGCCAAAACCAATTATGTCCCCCACGCATAAAAAGGGGGCTCAAAATATGCTTTAAAATGCATAAATTGACAGCGTCAAGGCCCTAATATGCTTTAAAAGACATAAAAGGAAATTTTAGTCGGTTTTGTTTGCAACAACTATTAATCAAGCTTCCTAATTCTTTTTTCTAGCCTGAAATTGAGAAAAGAACGCAGTAAGAGGAAAGAAGTGATTCCATGCAAAGTTCCCCTTAAGATCGAAAAAGAAAAATCAGGGCCTGTTGCATGAAAAATTGAGTGGAAAGCACTAAATGCAAAAAGGCATGTAAGAAATAACAAGCCCAGCTTGCCTATAAAGATACAGAGAAAAGTGTTTAATCTCATATTTTCAATATAGATTGCCAACCTTATCTCTGTCAATTTAACGTCAATAACCGCAAGAATTCCAGAGCCGGCTATTTTGGCTCACTACTGCTATTTGACCGGCTCTTGAGTTTTCGCTTTTGTTTTCGCTTTTGTTTCCGCTTCGCTTTTCGCCTTGGCAAATTTCTCGGCGTAAGCAAGAGCCTCATCCGGCTTGCCCGCCTTTTCTTTGACGATGCTCATACACACATAAACCAGCGGCGCAAGCGGATGATCTTTGAAGTTTGGGTTGTTTTCGAATTTATCTTGAACCCAGAGTATCGGCGCTTCGGCTGATTCATATTTTTTCAAGACCAGACATTTGACACCATAAAAGAGTTGCATATTCACCAGATATTCAAGACTTTCAGGAGGAAATTTATCCCAGTTTTCAATTAAGACTTTTCGAATTCTATCTGCATTCTCAAAATCATCAGAAAAAAAATAACGCATACTCAATGAAGCATAAACATCAGCGCCTTTTCTATTTTTTTCCTCCACAACTTTTTCCAGGGTGGGAATCTGCTTTTCCGCCGCCTGCGGGTCGGGGAATACACCCTGATAGTTTTTCTTTCCTTGCTCCACCAGTTCAACCAGATTGGGCTCGACTTCATGAACCAGATTCATCGGACTTTCAGATGCTGCTCCAGTTGCAGCTCCAGTTGCAGCTCCAGTGCCAGTTCCAGTTTTCGCTCCAGCAGGCGATTCTGCGTGCACAGGACAATTGAGCGAAAGAGCGAAAATGCAAGAGGACAAAAACAACAGTCCGGCTCGTTCGATTTTCATACTCTGTCCTTTGCGTAAGCATGTTATGTGGAAGGGTAGAGTATGATGCCTCCGCTTGATCAAGTCAAATTGACCTGACACTTGGTCGCCAAAAACAGCCAGAAAGTAAATATGGGTCCTCCCACATATTTTTGCCCCCTAAAATATGGGGGAGAACCCATATTCGGCTAATTTAAGTGTGCAAATATGGGTTCTCCCACATAATATGGAACAATCCAGGGTTTTCCTGGTAGCCTGACCTTCAAATACTGCGTAAGCTGAAATCATGCAGATTTCGAGCACTAACAGCTGGGTACTTCTTGTAGCATGGTTTTCATGCACACAAATTGCATTTGCCTCCTCCGAAGTTGTGATTAACGACCAGATGCAGGGTTGCACCGGCGGAAAGCATGTAGTGACAACATTCAACCGGCAGGGCGACAAATATGTTTCAGACAAAAAAATATCCATCACCAAAGCAGATCTGGAAGAGCTGATCGAAACGATTAAGGCTTCTCAATCTGCAAAAGAATTCAATCCCGAAAAACTGGGGATCACTCCTGAATTAGTGAAACAGCATTACAACGATATGTTGAACGCCGCATTGTATTTGAAAGACCCTATCTATAAAAAAATCAACCCAGTAAAAACTGAAGATTTCGAATATCCAGCCGTTTGCGAACTGGCGAAGCGCAGACTTTTTTTGCATGACAGAAGCACTAATCACATCAAATTCAGCACCACCATAAATGAACCTACTGTAAGTGCCGAAAAGATTGAAGTATCAAGCACTCACGAAGTGGGTGATATGCTTCCCTGGAAAGTCAAAATAGGCGATAAAAAGTGGGAAACATTCTCGATAGAATTACCGAAAAAACTTTCAAAATTGTCCCCAAAAGACGGTTATTGCGCTCAACTATTGAATGGAAATTACTGGACCAAAAATTTCTGGACAGACCACTACTTCTGGTCTGTGTCAGTGGGATATGAATTGCATAAAAAACATTCGATGCAATTTGCTACACTGCTACCAGGCTATGAGAGTGCAAAGGACAAATATTCAATTGAAAACGCTTACAGCGGAAGCACGGCTTTTCATCCCGATTCGCTCATTCTTGATTTGAAAATGAAAAATCTCCAGAATATTTCATCGGCAACGTGGTGGAACCATTATAAAAATGGCGAGCCCACAGCCGACTGGACACAACTTTCAAAAATGGTTTCAGACTGCGAAAAACTTATAAACAAACAAACCTGGCTTGTCGACTGGAAAAATTCAAAAAAAAACAATCAGTTGCATTGTAATATCGACGGCTTCAAATACTACGAAGAATCTAACATCGCAGAATATGTCATGCCCGCCTGGCGTCATGCCGGACTGACAGGTAACCCTGAGGTCGGCATTATCTTATCGAGCGGCAAAGATACTCGCGGAAAAGTTTATCTATCAAAAGAAGAACCGAAAGCATTAATACTAGATGCCGAGCCGGCTAAAGGCACTCACCCGTTTGACAAGCTCAAAGTTAGCTTCCATCCTAAAGACCCTCAATATATAATTGTCGGACCGCAAGGAAAGTTTGAACGGCATATGATTGCAAGAAATTCAAAGCTACTTCCGAAATGGGCTCGCAATCTGACTAAAGAGCAAATATCAGAATATTTTGACAAGTAAAAACGCATCCACAGAACCGGACGAAAAAACAGAAACAGAGGAAGAAACACAAAAATCCATATTGTGTCGCAATTGTTCATTTGCAATTACGGAAAAAGGTTTTGCCAGAGAACCGCATGAACACACATTTCGCAATCCAGCGGGATATTCTTTTCACGTTCTTTGTTACAGTGAGGCTCCCGGAGCCGCCGATGCCGGCGAATCGACGACCGAAGCGTCATGGTTTGCAGGTCATGCCTGGACTTTTGCGATATGCATGCAATGTCACAATCATCTGGGCTGGTGGTATCACGGCTCAAGCCGCTTTGCAGGATTGATTGCCACCCGGTTAATTCGTTGATACTATTTAGCCGACAAACAAAACTGATTGCCGTCAGGATCTTTGAAAATCACATAAGATCCCCAGTCTTCTTTCTTGGGAGGGTGAACAAATTCGACACCTTTAGATTTCAGCTCTTCATAAGTTTTGTCGATTTTATCGCAATGAAAAACAATATTTGAAAATGACCCGATCATCCCTTCGTGCCCCGGCGAGGTGAACAAAACCACATTTGTTTCTGCACCCGGAATCTGCAATTCTATCCATCGCTGTTTATCGTCAAACGGTCTATCGGTCATGATTCGCAATCCCATTTTTTCAGTGTAAAACTGTAAAGCCCGGTCCTGATCGGTTACAGGAATACTGGCGAATTTAATACCTTTGAGCATAAAAACCTCCTTGCGGTCGCGCCCTTTCGATGCCAATCAGATTACCCGCCCAAACAAACTTTATCAATGTCGGAAAGGATGCTATACTCACCATGACTATAGTCACTTTTACTCTGAAAGGATGCGCCTATGAGCATTTCTGTAGATGATTATGTAATTGATGTATTGATGCGCGACCTGGTCGCTCACGACAGAATGCCTGCCGCATTCATTGTATATTTGCATATCTGGCGCGAGACAATTTCGAGAGAAAAGGAAACGGCACCACTGAGTCATTCTGCCATGGCTGATGTCACAGGACTGTCCAAAAGTGCTGTTCAACGTGCAGTACAATGGCTTTTAAAACGCAAACTCATCTGGGCTGAAAAAGACACTGTCACTGCCACTCCCAGATATGGCGTACTCACCCCCTGGCGCAGAGCCGGACTTGTTTAATAATCGAGGGCTATGAAAATCAAAAGCAAATTCTGGGTGTTCGCGCTGGCACTATACGCTTCACAAGGCGCCGCACATGCTGAGCGCGAAGTGGTGATAGAAGACATTTGCCAGGGCTGCTTCGGCGGGCAAAACGTAGAAACTGTCTATAACAAACAGAATGACAAATATGTTTCCAAATCAAAAAAAGAATTCACCGAAAAAGACCTGAAAGATTTGGTTGCAGTTATCGAATCTTCAAAAAGCGTTTCCACATTTGATCCCAAAAGTCTTGGTATCACTCCTGAATCAGTGAAACAACACTACAACGATTTACTCAATGCCACCATCAATGCAAAAGATCCAATCTATAAAACAATAAAGTTAAATCGGCTGACTAAACTAGATTACAAAGCGGTTTGCGATGCGGCTGAAAAAAGACTGACTTCAAAAGATGTAAGCACCAACCAGGTCAGATTCACTGCCACCATCAACGACCCGGACGTAAGCAGAGAAAAAATTGTAGTCGAAAGTACACACGATGAAGGTTACATGCTTCCCTGGAAAGTAAAAATAGGAGAGAGAAGCTGGGAAACTTATTCGACCGCTCTACCTGAAAAACTCATTCAATTCGCCGATAAAAGTGGACAGTGCGCCATGCAGCTGGACGGAAAAAAGAATTGGAATGAGGCTTTCTGGCATGACAGCATTTTCTGGCGCCGGCACCTGGGATATGAATTGCACAAAAAGCATTCTGAAAAATTTGCCAAAATGCTTCCCGGGTACGCCGAAGCAGAAAAGCTTTTCAGTATTGAAAGCGCAGACAGCGGGACGTTCAATTCACTGCCCGAATCCTTTTATATGGAACTGAAAGTTCGCAATCCACTAAATATCGATCGTGTGACCTGGTTCAACATTTTTAAAAACAACCAGCCGATAATGACATGGACTCAATTTATTCAAAAGTACAGAAACGCTGAAAGTCTTGCTCAAAAACAGACCTGGCTTGCTGCATGGAAGAAATCAAACGCCGCAAACAAGCTGCAAATCTGCATAGCCGGTGCCAACTCTTATGAAGAGCCTGCGCTCAAAGATTATGTAATGCCGGCATGGAAGAACTCGAACATGGCTGGAGTCCCTGAGCTTGCGATTATCCTCATGCGCGATCGATTCACCTGCGGCAAAGTCTATCTCTCAAGCAAAGAACCTCGTGCACTGCTGGTAGAAGCTTCCGGCGGAGGTGGCTCGCACTGGTTTGACAAACAAGAAATTTCATTCAAACCGGAAAGTCCGGTATATCTGCTCGTGCAGGCAAATGGAAAGTTCGAAAAGAAAAGCATCAGCAAAAATTCCAAATTATTGCCGAAACCCAAGTCACTGCTTGATGGGATTTAAGCTGTTACTTGTATTTTTGAGTCGTGCTCGGAAACTCAAACTCATGCTTTCCCCTGCCAGTCGGATTCCCTCGTTTATCCAGCTTCAGTAAAACATTCGTTGTTACTTGAGCTGACTCCTTTCCCTCATAATGAAGGTTCCAACTGATTACTCTATTATTCCGAAGCGTGATTCGCAAAACGTGCAAGTAAGGCGTACAAGCGATATATTCCAATCGGTAATTCAATGACACAATCTCAGGAGATACCAACAAACTTTGTTTGCCATTCGAATCATATCTAATCCGCTTATCTGGGCTTCCCAGCAAAGATTTGACTCGATCTTCAGACATTCCAATCAAATCATACTTAGTAAGAAAAAGATTGAACATCCCAAGCGGGGTAATCGGAATAACTCTTTTTTCCACCCAGTAGTAAATATCGAACGTATCCAGTTTACTTTCGACTCGCTTGATGATCCTATCGACCGGCGGAGGTAAATTTACGAAACCGTGATATCGCGTTGATTCTGGAATTCTAGGTTTTGGTATTTTTCCCGAAATATACCTGATTCGCGTGGGCTTTACGGTGAACGATTTGAAATCTACTTTGCTACAGTTTTTTGATTCACCGTAATCAATTAAGGCATAATCTGAATTCAAGAAAAGTATTCGTCCTTTTACAGCTGGTAAAAGTATTCTTCCTTGCAAATCACAGATTCCTTGCTTTTCATCCTTTTCCTCAAATATCAATAAAGTGCTGGGCGAGAGTCGATCTAAAATTAGATTCGATCTTTTGTCTGCCTCACTTCCAAAAGTCAATATTTGAAGAAGCACTGAATCAGTAGGGACGCTGTGAGGAGATTCAATTCCATCTCTGTTAAAAAAATGACACCTGGTACCAAAATGAAATGGACTTTTGGGTTCTGTTTCGACTGCAAGAAAGATTCCGTGTCCACAATAAGAAATATCGGAATAAGTTACTGGTAGAATCTCTCTTCCTTTAGAATCGCTGAGTCCATAAAGATCACCCGAATAAAATCTCAATGAACGTTGATCAATATCGGTTAAAGAGTTAATCAATCCAAGGCTATATCGAGCAAAACTTTGCTTTGGAACCACAGCTTGGACTTGCGTACTGGAAACCAGGCAAAGGAACATCGAGCTGACTACAAGTTTGTGAATTCCAACTATTCTCAATTTCTAAGTGAAACCTTGATTCTCGACAGTTAAACACCCACTGGTTTTATAATACGGCAAAATTTCAGTTGTTGCCTGCATGTGGATATCCAAAATGCAATCCGACCAGGTGCTCTGGATGCCGAAAATACGTTTCGGCTATTCCAAGCAAACCAACCGGCTGCTCCACTCCACACTCTTGCGATCTGGCGTAGCTCTGTTGAAACAAAACCAGCACCGCCAGAGCAATCACAACATAAAAACGTTTTACAATTTTCTCGGTTCTAGAACCTCTGAGGTCAAATTCCGGCTCCATTTGTTTAAGCTCCATATTATTGATGTCATCAGTTAAACGCATTGGTACAATTTGCAGGGAAAAGACCAAACATTTTTTCGACTGATGGTTCAAAAATGCCGCAAGCTCAAATAAATCTCGACAAGGACCGCTATCAGAACCTTGAGGTGATAGGTCAGGGCGGCATGGGCGTGGTGCTGAAAGCATTTGATAAGTTCCTTGGAATCGATGTTGCTATCAAAGTCCTGAACAAAGACGATTCAGGTATTCAGGCAGCCAGACTGCAACGTGAAGCAGTTACAGCCGGGAAATTGAATCATCCCAATATCGCCAAAGTTTTTGATTTCAACCGCAGCAAAGACGATGTTCCATACATGGTGATGGAACTTTTACAAGGTCAAACTCTGGCAGAATATCTTGAGAACAAGGGAACTCCTGATCTGGAAGAAGCTATATCCATTTTCATTCAAATCTGCGAAGGCTTGGGTCATGCTCACAGTCACGGGCTGGTGCATAGAGACTTGAAGCCGTCTAATGTCATGCTCGTGGAAAATAACGGAATCACTCAAGTCAAATTGCTTGATTTCGGTGTGGCTAAGTTGATGGACACCACTCAGAGCCTCACCGCCAGTGGTGCTATAGTGGGAAGCGCACCATATATGAGTCCGGAGCAAAGTTCCGGAGTAAATGCCGAACTCGATTCGCGATCAGATATCTACAGCTTAGGCTGTCTCATGTACGAAACTCTTGTCGGCAAGCCGCCCTTTATGGGAGAGTCGGCCCTGCAAACCATTTCTATGCACCGCAATGAACCGGCGCCTAAATTAGCGGATTCATTTCCACCGGTACTGGTCGAGTTAGTTGATTCGTGTTTAGCTAAATCTCCGGAAGCAAGACCGCAAAATACAGATGAAATAATTTCAGTTTTGGATCCTTTGAATAATCAATTGAAAGAGGCTCGCCTTGCCGCTCTCAAACCAAAAGAAGAAAGTGTTCAAGGTTGGCTTTTCAGACGTTCCAGGGCGATGAAAGTGGGCGTGGCTGTCTGTGCTGTAAGTATTATTGGTGCCGGTGCATATTTTGGTCTTGTAGAAAAGGATAGAAAAAATAGTGAAAAGGCATTTGAAGCTTCCAAATCTTCAGTCGATGGGCAGAAAGTTCCAATTATCAAAGAAAGTGCCTACATTCATGACTACCTGGAAAATGAACACCAGATTAGCGGCTACCAAAAACAATTTAGAGCTGACGGAAGATGCCAGATAGTCGCCACTTTTTTGCTCGATGAAGAACGACTTGCAGAAATGAAAGACATTGACATCTGGAGATTGGATCTTGAATCAAGCGGCATAAAAGGGGACGGACTTAAATATCTGGTCGGCAAGCCGATTTTGGAGATGGATTTCAAACTCACTCAAATTGATGACAGTGCATGCAAAACTATTTCCCAATTCAAGGAGTTGACAAAACTTGAAATTGATTCGCCCAATCTCACTGATGAAGGATTGAAATATTTAGCCGCACTTCCCAGTTTGAAAATATTGCGAGTATGCTCACCAATGATTAGCGACGTCGGTCTCAGTTATCTGGCTTCCTCACCACAGCTTGAAACTCTGGAGATATCAAACACTGTGATAAACAGAATAGGTAAAACAATAGCCAAAACTGAAAATTACAAAATAACCGATGCTTGTTTCAAGAATCTGACCGGAATCAAGAGCCTGAAAAGCATTTCTTTTCTTGATACCGGATTAAGTGCAAATTGCGGCACCTATATGTCATTGTTGCCGCAACTTGAATCTTTTTATTTCGGGCAGAAACAGATTTTGTCCAATGAATCATTTAAAGGATTCGGCGCAAGCAACCTACAAAAATTATTTTTTTTCGATACTGAAATTGACGAAAAACAGTTCGAAGAGTTGGCCAAATGCAAATCTTTGAAAGAACTTCATCTGGGCAAATCCAAAATCAGCCTTGCCGGTTTAATGAAACTTTGTAAGTTGCCTAATCTTGATACTCTGGCATTTAATGGCAGTCGATACATTTCAGATGAACTGATAGACGTTATTCTTTATTTCAAATTGAAAACACTTATTCTCGATAGTTCCAACATAAACGAATCTCAATTCATTCGACTTGGTCGTATGAAATCCCTGGATACACTCTCTTTTATACGTTGTGATGAGTTGACCGAAACCGCCATCCAAACGGTGGGGAAAATCTTTGCTGAAAGCTGGAAAAAACGCATTTTCTTTCGGTCGGGTGATACCGAACTGTGGAGATCCCAATGAAATTGAAAAAAGTAACAGCTCTGATACTAGCATCTGTGTTTTGCATTACGGGCATTGCTCTAAAAGCGTCGGCGCAATTCGGACCGTGGCTGAGTGTTGTGGGTGTTCGCACTCACATGGAACACAAAACGCCTGAATCCAGAATTCTTTTATTAGGAAACAGCCTTACTTATTATAATAACGGCCCCGGGTTATTTTCTGCGATGATCAGACACATCGATCCTAATTGCAAATGCACTGTGGTTTCAGGTTTGTGGCCTGGAATTTCACTCACAAGTATTTCAAAAAAGAGTGAAGCGCAAAAACTATTTTCAAAAATGAAGTGGAATTATGTGATTTTGCAAGAATTCTCTGGCGAAGCTTTCAAAGGTCCCGATGCAGTCGAGCAGGGCATGAAAACACTCTTGCCTGCAATCAACTCCTGCGGTGCCAAGGCAATTTGCGTAATGACTTTTGCGGACAAAACCAATCATTTTCATCAATCGGTAATCAGTCAGTCATACAAAGATGCGACTTCTCATTTGAAAGTTCCACATATTCCTCTGGGCAATATGTTTTTTTATCTTGAAGAAACACAGCCTACTATCGACCTGTATGACGCCGATCATCATCATCCGGGAGCGCAAGGAACGTACCTTTATATGCTGGCTTTGTGCAAACAAATTTTCGGCAAAGAAAAGTTCGAAAGATTGAGAAACTTCAAAATTCCCAATATCGATGATAAAACGGCACAAACAATTTTCAACTGTGTTGACAATTGGGAGCAGATTGAAAAGGCACATCCTGAATTTATTGCCGATATTCCCAGCAATAGAGAAGATGTCGCCGAATACTGGCTCAAACACGGCAAGTCTAAACAAGCTGAAGAATTGTTATTGCGCAGGCTCAAACATATCGAGGCAAAAACACCACAAAACAAACCCAGTCTGTCTCTGGGGCATACTCTTTTATCACTGGCAAAAGCCCAGCTGGAGCAAAATAATCTTCAAAAGAATGCTCTGGCGCATGACAATCTGGTTCGAGCGGAACAGGTGTTTCTCAAGCTCGAAGGTGTGAACGGCAAAACAGTCAAACGTATAAAAGAGGTACTGGAACACCAGTAAAAATCCGCAAAAAACAATCGCACAGCGCCTTGGAAGTGGAAGAGCATTGGCGCTGTGCAATTCTATTTTTGATGTAGCACAGACTTATTTATAAACCTAAGAAATACGCCAGAAAAAAATTTCAGCATTGATATATCTTCTCTCGGCTATAGGTTTAGTAGGGAAGTGGAACTGAAACGAAGAAGCACCGGACGAGACTTGTACATGGTTCTCACCTGGGTACTTCCGAATTTTCGATTGCTTAGTGGCAGGCAAGTAAATAAGGAGGAGAGACATGACAAGCAAGCCAACAAAATCTCGTATTCTTCTTGCTATGACCGCTCTATTGGCACTGGGTTTCGCTATCGGACCCGTTGTAGCTGATGAGGTTGTAGTTACAGAAAAAAGAACAATTCACTTGTGCGGAGACCTTTTCGAACTGGAAGCTAACGCAGACAAGCTTACAGCCGGCGAAAGAGCCATTATCGTACAGAAAAATTTAGACAATGCAATTGTCAAAGCAAAAGACAGAAGCCCTCAGGCAGTGACAGTGGAAATTGTAAATCGTCACCCTGTCGTCATGCTCGACGGTTTTCATATCGTCACAGCTGACGCCAACAGCGCCAAGCGCAAAAATATGACTATGCTGGCATTAGCCGAATATTGGGCCAGCAAAATCAAAGATTGCCTTTCTGATGAAAATGCAATCAAATCATACGTCAGTAAAATGACCAGCACTACTCCGGTAGCTTCCGCCGTGGTATCAACCGACAAACATATAGTTGTGATGAAACCGGAAATGCAATTGCCGATTCAAATTGTTTCCGGATTCTATAATGATGGCGCCACCGTTGGTGACAATGTAACAGCCGTCATCTCAAGAGATATTCCGCTGGAAACAGGCTACAAGACCTACTTGCCCAAAGGCACTCTAGTGCACGGCAAAGTGGTCAGCGCCGATCTATATAAATACAACGGATTCCCAAACAAAGATGCTGTAACCATCGACTTCTTTGCTCTTGAAACTCCGGATGGTCAGGAAATCCCCATCAACGCCCACATCATGGGCAGTCATAATGAATTTGTTCTGGCTGATGCCAAACCTATAGATAGATTTGTAGCCATCGATCAGTATAAAAACAAAATGGACAAAGACAACTGGGTAGTTGAAGAACCGGAAGCCGCCGCTCAAGGCATGGTAGATCTTTCCAAAGGTAGACCGCTTGCCGCCAAAGGATTCATTACCGGTTCATGGATTGGAAGTCCTTACACCAAGGAACAGCAACACTGGTACACTTCGCGCTTGTTGATGGATAAAGGTTCAACCTTCATCATCCCGGCCGAATCAGAACTGTTGATGGAAACGCATGCCACCACAAGTATTGCGGTAGCTGCACCGATTGGTGTTCTTTAAAAGGAGGAAAAGTCATGACAGTGAATATCAGAAATAAAATGTCAATGTTTTTGACAATTGCAGCTGTGGCAGGCTTTGTCTCCGCTGGTCCAGCATTTGCCGGATTCAATAAAGGTGAAGCAGTCACATTCCACGGTGAGCCGATGTTCAGCATCACAGCTCCGGCCGGAGGATTCAGTGCCCAAAAACGAGCATGGCAAGCCCAGGACAATTTCGACAACGCCCTGGTCAGAAGCCCTGACAAAGGACCTGGCGCAGTGTCGGTGGAAAGAGAAAATGGTGCCATAGTCATTAAACTTGGTGGCTATTACATCACCACCGCTGATGCCGGCAGCGCATCTGAGGCGGGAATGTCGGCTGAAAGCCTGGCTCACAATTGGGCCAATTCGATAAAAGCGTGTTTGTCACGCGAAGCAGACACAATGGCATATCTGGATACTCTGAAACAGAATCATCCATTGAAAGCCGGTGTTGAAGTGGTTGAAAAAGACATAATGGTAGCTGACTACAACAAGCTGCCCTTCAGACTTGCAGAAGGCACCTTAGCCGTCAACAAAAACGACCCCTTTGAAGTGGTCGCTGTACTTGACCGCGATGTAGTGCTGGAAGGTTATGTGCTTCCAGCGCGGACCACAATGGAAGGCAAAATTCGCAACTTTAGAAACAACTCAAACCGTTTCATCAGTTTCGAAAAAGCATTTCTGCCCGACGGCGGAGTGCTTGTGCTCAAAGATGTGGTTGCAGCCACTTGCATAGCAACGGAAGCACCAAAACTGGTTCTTACAGAAAGCATTCCGGCAGATCCAAAATCCGAATCACGTGAGCCTGCCTACATAGGAATAGGCGCACGTCAGGCAGAAGTTGCCGTACTGCAAGCCCGACCCGACCTGGTAGCAGCGTACAGAATAGACATCGAAATGTAGTTTTAAACTATAAGACGATGCCCGAATTCTAAAAAGCTCGCTGCAATCAGACGAGATGAATGGACCTGACCCCCTCGCGGTCGGGTCCATTTTCTTGTTCATTTTATGTTCATCAATCAAAGAGATAATCTGAATGCGAGGTGACTTAATTGAAATCAGATTCCAAAAAGAATCAAACTAACGCGATTTACTGGCTGCGCAACGACTTGCGTCTTTCTGACAACCCCACACTTTGCGCTGCGGCAGCTAATCACAAAATTTGTTTTGTATATGTCCACTCACCTGAAGAAGAAGGTCATTGGCAAACAGGTGGGGCCAGTAAATGGTGGCTGCATTATTCACTTGAACAATTCGCCAAACTGATTGACGAGAAATACCGGGCCCGTTTACTGATATTGAAAGGCAATGTAATAGATGTGTTGCCCAAACTGGCAAAAAAAATTAAAGCCGAAGCTGTTTATTTCAGCAAGCGTTATGAGCCCTGGGGACGCGAACAGGAAAATGCAGCAACTGCCGCTTTAAATGAATGTGGAGTAGATGTGCAGCCTTTCGACTCAGCCTGTCTTTTTCCACCGGACAAAGTGACCACTGCCCTGGGTCAACCCTACAAAGTTTTTACTCCTTTCTGGCGCAATGTTTCTGAACATCATGCCCGATTTACAACAAACCGGGCGCCTGTCAATATCGAATTGATTGAAAATCTGCCTGAAGGTATCGAACTGGCTCAGCTAAAACTTTTACCGACTATCGACTGGGCAGGCGGTATCGAAAAAGCCTGGACACCTGGAGAAATGGGCGCGCGCGAAAATTTAAAAACATTTGTTCGAGGTCCTGTAGACAACTATTTAAAAGGTCGCAATCTACCTGCCGAACAATTTGTTTCACGACTTTCACCTCATTTGCATTTTGGAGAAATTTCTCCACGCGTAATCTGGCAAACAGTGGCGCAGCATCGCTCAGCTCACAGTAAAGCAGAAGGTGATTGCGAACAATATTTGAAAGAACTTGCCTGGCGCGAATTCGCCATCCATCTGCTTTATCATTTTCCTCACACTCAGGACAAACCGCTGCGTGAAAACTTTGAACGTTTCCCCTGGGAAAAGAATGAAGCCGGATTAAAAGCCTGGCAGAAAGGTAATACCGGCTATCCGATAGTAGATGCAGGGATGCGTGAATTGTGGGTTACAGGGTGGATGCACAACAGGGTGCGAATGATCGTTGCCTCTTTTTTAGTAAAAGACTTGCGCATCAGCTGGCTAAAAGGTGCTCAATGGTTCTGGGACACTTTAGTGGACGCGGATCTTGCAAGTAATACACTTGGATGGCAATGGACAGCCGGGTGCGGAGCCGATGCCGCTCCTTATTTCAGAATTTTCAATCCATTTTTACAGGGTGAAAAATTTGATCCGGATGGTGAATATGTAAAAAAATGGGTGCCCGAATTGAAAAAACTTCCTGCCCAATATATTCACCAGCCCAGCGCCGCACCACCTGCAGTACTGAAGACGGCCGGGGTGGAACTGGGTAAAACTTATCCCAAACCTATTGTGGATCATTGCCAAGCCAGAAAACATGCCTTAAGCGCTCTTGCCACAATCGGCAAAGAAGCTATTTGATTGAGTCATCTCTTATAAAAAATCGCCCAGTTTGTTTGTTTATTTGTTTTGGTACGCACATTTCCAATTGGTATCACTTTGTCTGAATCACCCTGACGATACCAGCCTTCATCCCAGGCGCCCATGTCTGTGTAAATGGCATCCTGCACACCCATGGCCACAAGGTCATCGTTGAATGTTTTGAAAGACATGGCTTTATCGCTTTCCACCACACCTTCACGCCCGTCGTTAAATTTGCAAATGGCACGCATTTGAAATTTCTTTTTGTCTTTAAAGCTTGCCGCCGTTTTGTTTTCAACTACTTGATACTGTTGAAACAAAGATGCTTTGCGTGTTTTTAAAGACTCTATAAATTCAGGTGTGAATTTGGCACCGTTATTGGCGGGAAAGATTTCGAACTTTCCATCGTCGATTAGAAGCGCACCACCTATCGGTTTGGAAATACTTTTTGAATTGAAAACTTTTCCCTTGTAGGCGCAAATTCCAACAATAGTATCTGTGGTTGTGGTAAACGCGGCAGGGATGCAAAATTTGATATTGCCGTCTTTTTTGTCCGGGCGTTTTATCTCCCAACCGATAGCAAGGTCCTGTTTATTGTAAAAATGATACTGACTGCCAGAAGCGCCTTTCATAGACTCAACAGTCAAATCTTTACACCAGGCACCTGGAGGCAAGAACAGGGCAAAACAAAGAAACAAAAATAAAATAGATTGCAATCGCATAACCGGATTATAAATTAGTTAATGCCCTCTTGTCGAAGGCGGACCATCAGAATCAAGATCCATGTCATATGCAGCTCTATTATCTGCATCTGAAAGTGTTCTCCACGCCTCGGTAACGATGCGGAACTTTTCGGCATCGCCGGTTTCATTATTTTCCGGATAATACATGGCAGCAAGAAAGCGATAAGCGTAGCGAATGATTGTGGCGTCAGCATCACGCTTAACCTGCAATATTTCATAGAAGTTCTTTTTTTCCATATACTTTTTAGTATGCGTTTTTTATAGCTTTTAAGCAAGCCCTTGCCTGTTTGAGGCGCTCCAAGCGAATTGAGCAGCTTCTTCACTTCACTGAAATCCCAGCATTTTTGGAATCAAACTTAATTTCGATGGATGAGTTATTGTCCCAGTAGGCAGGAGGCGCCGGGATGAATGTATCTTTAAAAGTGTCCATCACAAATTTGTCGTAAACTTCATCTGTTGATTTTTGGGTCAATTGAAAAGTTTGTTTCCCATCTTTATCGAAAGTAGCTGTTATGACCGCATTTAACTCATCCCCGGCAAATCTTCCCGGAAGCCTGGTGGCTGCCCAGCGCAAAGAAGAGGCGGTCTGGACAGTATCGACAAAGTCTTTGTCGCGAAATTTCTTGGGGATATTCTGATTCTCAACACGTGAAGAAAAGACGACTCCTATCTTAGTTCTGGGATTCCAGGTCTCAGGCGGTTTATTTAGCTTTGTGCTCTTACAAACATCCAGTGCAATCTGGTCAAAATTCTCATCCCCTGAAGATTCATGAATATAGTATGTGCCAACACCGTTTTCATCTACAGTTACACAAACTGTTGTGACCATGTGCAAACCTTTTACTTTCTGCCCCGGACGTGACACCCAGGCTTCTTTATTGGCTGCAATCACTTCCTTAAAATAGTCCTGACTGGCGGCAGACAGAACACCCGGCAAATCACGTTCGACTTTGGCAGGATCTGCTAAAACACTATTAAAACTGCTCGCAATGACCAGCAAAGCGCCAATAATTGAGAATATACTGGATTTAGGGATTTTCATGCCTGGGATCCTGGGATATAGAGGAATTAGTGACCAAGTATACCCATTTTGTGATGACTGATCGAGCCATTGTTGATGGCCGCATTTCAGGCGAAGGGGGCGCATTTGGACCTTTGCGCTTCGGATATTTAAGCCATTCGGCAGAAGGTGGCACGGCTTTGTTTGCCCAGGAAAATTCAGACTACGGCGATTGTCTGAGCACCCCCAGGCGCGATCTGGGGGGATATGCGCATTTTTTCAGACAACTTTACGATGACATGAAAGAGAGCGGAAAAGAGGCGCTTTTTTTCATTCACGGCTATAAACACAGCTTCGAGCAATTGAAGCATACGGTAGAAGTGATCGACCGGCACCACGTTTCCAAGAAGGGTTCGAATATTTCCCATATAGTGGCATTTTCCTGGCCGGCTTCCACCCGGACACAGGACTATGACTCCGACTTGATAGCAGCTGACAAAGCCGGAGAGGACTTTTGCCACTTTCTGGTCGAATTGCGAAATTTCCTGCAACAAGCTTTTGCAAGCCAGGACGAGGCGCTTTCATTTGCTTCCAAACTCAATCTTGTCACTATTTCGATGGGAAGCAGAGTACTGGAAAAAGCTGTGGAATGTTTTTTCAAACAAGAAGATCCCACGCCCTTTCAAGCTTTCAATGAAGTGATAATGTCGGCGCCGGATCTTGATTTCACCGTATTCGACGGCGAGATGATGCCTAGAATCGCTGAATTGGCGCGCCGCACTCACTGTCACTTCAATAATGTGGATGCGATTCTTTTTGTTTCAGCTTTCAAAAACAAAAGCAAACGTCTTGGGTTATCAGGTCCCACTCGCAGAGATATTCATCCTCAAATTATTTTTCTGGATACATCAAAAGTGGTGCCTTTCACATGCTTCGATGCAGAATTTGCTTTTGAAATGAAATACCCGATAACGCACAATTATTTTTTGCGTCACAAAACAGTGGTTGAAGATGCTTTCTATATTTTTAAACACGAAGAAGCACATTGCATTCCCGGCAGACATTATGACGGAGAACACGTTTACAGGCTGTTTTCACATTAATATATCTTCGACGGGCTGAATTTTTTGCGGCAATTCTTTGACACCAATCATTTCATAAAGTTCAATTTCAATATTGCGGCAAATGGCAGTCATGGGAATATCATTCACCCCTCTTTCGAATGGGTCTTCGCTTGTGTCCCACACTTGTTCCATTGTTAAAAACATCCATGAAATAAGTGTACTGAAAGGCACCACAAGCCAGGTAAGCTCATGCGAATTTTTAGCCAGTTCGTGCACCAAACTGAATGGCAGCAATAACACAAAGATCCAGACGAATACTATACTGAAATAGGCATATTGCCTGGGGAAAGGAAAATTCTTGATGCGCTCGGCACCGCCTTGCATTTCCACACAACTGGCAAGAAGACGTTGCAATCTGTCTGATTCAAAACTATTTAGAGTTTTGCTTTGTTCAAGCTCGGTCACTGCATTGACTTGCAGTCTCAATATTTCGCTTGCTTGATTGCTTTTGCCTTGAATAATTTGACGCTCCGACTCAGACAAAAACTTGTTGAAATAACTTTCGACATTTTCAGTTTCATCGGTCAGTTGTCCGCCTTTTTTCAAAACCAGTTCAACTTCTCTGGGCACCCAGCCTGGACTCCAGCGGTTTGACACACTGCGCAACTGCAATCGTAAAATATTGCACCAGGCCATCTGGCGCTCCAAAAATGTTTTGATTTTTTCTTGCTCAAGTGTATTCAGAGAAGAAACAAGCATTCCAAAAGATCGACAATTATTTGTTATCGAACCCCAGATTTTGCGCGCTTCCCACAGCCTTTCGTATGAACTGTTGTTTTTGAAGCCTACATAAAATGCCACCGCCGTACCGATGGTGCCGACCGGTAAAAATGGTATGCCGACCCATTTCCAATCGAGCATTTCATACATGAAAAATACGATTGAACTGAGCAGAACGAAAACAGCAAGATGTTTCGCGCAAAACCAGAGAATGACCGAAGTTGGTAAATTGCGACGTATATACATGAATCGTTTGCTGTCAGTTTTCCTTAGTGCTCATGGAAAGAAGCTTGTTCACCAGTTCACGTTCTTTGACTTCAAGCTCCTCGGCTTTATTCTGGTCTTTTTCTTTCACTGCTTCCCAGCGATCAAAAAAGACTTGTTCCAGTTGCTCTAAGATAGGACCGGCATCGCCGTGCAAAGTTTTGCGCAAAATGAATTTCAACACGTCGTTAAACAACTTGTTTTTATTCATCTCTAACGTAAGTTCTTCTTGATGCTCGGGCATGCTTCCGTTTCCATCTCATCTTTCAAATTAGCCGGAATCATATCATATTTACATACTATTGTAGATGACGGTTTCCAGTGTATAATTTTTTCGGCATATGAGGTGGAATATGAAACGCATCCTTCCATTGTTGATAGTCGTGTCCGCGGGCGCCCTGCCGTGTTTTGCTCAGGTAGAGCCGAGGTTAGCCGGCGACTGGCACGACACAGGCACTGCCTTTTCGCTGCACGTAGATGCAAACGGCCGATATACAAGGCACATGAACGGTCAGACTGACACCGGCAAGTTTACGGCTCATGACGGCAACTGGCAGATTCATTCGGACAAAGGCGGCGTAGAAAGCGGCAGATTTTCAATGATAGGCGGCAATCTCAAATTTTCGGGCGGCGGCATGCCCTCAATGCTGTCCAGAGCTCAAGGAAGTTCGGCCGGTCACACGAGCCATACAAGTCATGCCAGCCATGCAAATCATGCCAGTCATAAAAGCACCGTGACTCATACGGTACCAAATACGGTGCAAATGCAATCGGTCCCAGTACAACAAGTACAACAATTCCAGCAAATTCAACAAACAGCCGAGCAACAGCAATTTCAGCAACAACCAGTACAACAGGCTCAACAACAAGCACCGCAAATGTCTGTCACTCAAGCCATCAAAAATAAGTTGATTCAGACCATAAACGCTATTCCCACTTTCTCCTCTCAGCCGCAACAACTACCAGCTCAGTACGCTCCTCAGGCATCGACACCAATACCGTCTGTTTCCTCAATTCCTGGGGCGTCATCTATTCCGGGGGTTTCGTCAATTCCCAATATCCCAAATATTCCTAATATTCCTTATGTCCCCAATCAAATCCAGCAACCGCTTCAACAGGCAGTGAATCAAGCCAAAAGCCAGACTTATCATTCATTATATGGTCAGGCTCAACGCAGTCTTCCCGGCTATACGCCCCAACAGTCCGGGATTCCCACTCAAACTTCTCAGTTCGGACCGGAGCATTTAATGCCCACCCACTCACCACAACAGGATTTGCAGCCTTCCACCCAGAATCCAAATAGCATCCCCGTGACAAACACCAGCCCATCACATAATCAGACTATCAACCAGTATGTACAAAAAGCCGCGCAAACAGCAGACCCATCAGTGAATTTTGACAAGTGGGCGGCAGTGCAACAATTGGCACCACGAAACGCCTCCGGTCTTCAAAGTGTTCCCAGAGGCGGCTATATTCCTGTTATGAAAGACAATAAAGCCAGAAAGTTCTGGGGCGGACGCTAAAACAAAGAGAGCTTAGCCATCACATCTTCAACCGTTA
>CAZEQP010000001.1:0-21380 GCA_964514345.1 uncultured Candidatus Obscuribacterales bacterium | reverse complement strand
AGGCAAGTGATATGAAAAGGGACGTTTCATTCCTTGCACTTCCACATAATCGGAATAGTCGCGTGTGGATGTTCGTTGCGTGCTTTGTCTATTTGGCGGCACCATATTTGATGATTGAGGCACTGTCATTCCGGCAGACGGGACAGACATGCCTCCACTTCTGTTAAAAGAATAGCCCTGCCGATTATACTGATAGGTACCTGCAGGTGCGGCCTGATTCGCCGGGACGGCTACAGCCTGGCGGCTGCCTGGTTTGAAAACATATTTGGTTTGAGCGTCACAACTTTGAGACAAGCCGGATGAAACAACTATCCCTGCCAGTACTGTATATAGTGCTCGCTTAACCACCGTACTTTTTCAATAAATCCTTGATGGTGTCATTGTCCAGTTTGTTTGGATCTATACCAGCCGGAATTTTCTTTTTGATTGAATCCGGAATTTCACCGCCGAACCATTTATCTTTGAGCTTTTCGATAATTTTGTCGGTTTTGTCGCCGCTTAACCCGCTTTTACCGCCGCCCCCCTCACTGGGTGAAGGAGATGAAGCGGCAATCGGAGGAGCCGGTCTTTGGCTTTTCAATTCTTTGCTTCGTTTCAGCTGTTCGCTCAGACCTTCGGAAATGGAAGTGAGACGACCTTTTATCTCTTTTTCCTGGGCACCGGCTTTGACCGAATCATCAAGACTTTTGAAAGCACCCATGTATGCCGTGATGCCTATTTTTTGTTCTTTGGCGGCGTAAATCATGTCTAGCACTTTCTGGCGCTCTAGAGCAAGCGGTCCGGGAGTCACCACTTCAAGCTCCGACTGATTACTTGTGCCGGGCAAAGGAGCCCCTTGGGCATAAGCCCCCAGGGCGGCGATTGAGAAAATGGCGACTAGCGCCTGAATTTTACTTGTCAACAGAATTGAACGTGTCATAAGTCACACCTCCAACTTTTTATGCCCTGCTTAATTAGATAATTAACCCTTATTGGCAGTCAAGGGATGCAACACAACAGCCAGCATAAAGCCTTCAACTTCCAGGTGTTTTGCCTTAAAAGCCTGATCGCTCGCTTTAGTGAAAGACTTGAAGGCGGCTTCTTTGCCGGTCCAGTATTTGAGGGCTTCCAGTTTGTCCTGGCTTTTAATTTCGCCTTTGACCTGCACAAACTGTTTGATTAAATCATCCGACATACGGAGATTTAACGGCTCAATATCGATACCAGGACTCAAGCCGCTTTCTTTGTCGATGGCGATTGCGCAGGCGGCGTCCTGATTATGAGCAATTGAAATGAAATAAGGCAAATTGCAATATGGCGCGCCTTGGGTGTCATTGAATATTTCTATTTGATTCAGTTGGATCAATTCGCCGCCGGCTCTTAAAACTAGATCAAGAATGGCTTGTTTAGCGGCAAATCTTCCTAACAACCAGGTTTGTTTTCGCTCTTGTGTACGACAGCTTTTTTCGAACAATTGCAATTCATCTGGCGACAACCAACCTGAATTCAATTCCGGGTGTTTTCTGACAAAAGTTGCAACCACGCTTTCATTGCTTATTTCATCCAGAGGCAAAAAAGTCACCTGGTTTTCTGTTTGACTTTGCAAATATGCTTGCAAAATTTCAAGATTGGCCTGGTTGAAATCATTGTGCAACTGAGTGGTGTTCTTTAAGAATTGACTGACAAGCTCATCGGCAGGATTGAGTTGGCTGTTCACAATATTGAAACAGTCTATTTCTTCTTCTGTTTCAAAAACCGATTTAGTGCCGCGTCCGGCGTACAAATGAGTGAGGTCGAAGTTTTTGCCGTAGCCGTGCACAAACAATTCGGCAAGCATACAATTTATTTGAGTGATACCGGGTTTTCCAGCTAAGTTTGAAGCTATGGCAAGATGTGTTTTGCCGGCCAGTATTTCTTTAGTCTGGTAAGTGAGAATGCCGTTAGGACCCAGTTCTACAAAAGTGGTGATACCACTTGCGTGCATGTCCTTGATAGTTTGGCGGAATGAAATTGGACGTTTCAATAATCCCAGAAGCGCATCCTGAATAGGGCCGGCTTGCATCGGACCTTTTCCTTCCAGGGAGCATAGCCAGGACTCTATTTTGGCATTAGTGAAATTTGAAGAAGCAAAAGAATTGCGAATATTTTCTTCATTCACCGACTTTGATACTAAATCAGTGTGATAAGGAATAGCGACCGGA
This sequence comes from uncultured Candidatus Obscuribacterales bacterium, assembly GCA_964514345.1. Taxonomy (GTDB): domain Bacteria; phylum Cyanobacteriota; class Vampirovibrionia; order Obscuribacterales; family Obscuribacteraceae; genus Aved-18. Next base: position 19,200 of record CAZEQP010000001.1, on the reverse strand, counting down.
GCCACGCTATAATTGATTGATTCATTTTCCAGTATGGTCAGAAGCGCATCAACATCTGCATGTTTGCCAGTGATGATTGTATGGTTTTCAGTCAGGTCGGCAGTAAGATAAATTTTCAATCCAGCTTTCTTACTTAGCGATATTACATTTTCGCATGCAGCAAATACACTTACTGTTTTGAGCAGCTCAATTTCTTTTCTTGGAAATGACCGGTGAACTTCAATACTTTGATGATAAAAGATGGAAGCAGCTTGCACCACATCACAACTGCCGTTCATAGTGTAAACACCAAATTCACCGGTGCTGAAGCCCATGAAAGCATCAGGATTTATTCCCAGATGATTGAAAAGTCTGAACAAACTGTGCTCAGCCATCAGTACTGCAAGCACCGCATAATCTGCCGATATCAACGAATTAGAATCGCTCATTCCTTTGGCTGGAGGATAAATGCGCATACTGGGGATATCGCTTGAGCCCGCTTCTTTGGTGATCAAATCAATATAATCAAAGACTTCGCGCACAAGTGGAAAATGCATTGAAAGATCGCTCAGCATATTCGTATAAGCGGAGCCCAGACCGGGCAACATAAATGCGAGTTTGCCTTTCATTGATGTTGTGTCATTAGCAAGATGCAGTCCAGAGTATGGATCGCTAAAAATTTCAACACCTTCTTCCAGCTTCAATATCAGAGTGATAAGACTCTCACTCAATTGAGCGACATTCTCACATACAGCGGCCGCTCTCCATTTGCACTTGAAAGGCGGGAAAAGACAATTCAAAGTGTAAGATATGTCGCTTAGCTTGAGACCACTGGTGCGTTCAAGTAGATTGTGCACCATTCTCAGATTTTCAATCAATTCCTCGGCCGAATCGGCACCAAATAGAACTAAATCACTGGCAAAAGGCATGACAAGCGGCGGTGCCGGAATAAAACTTTCAACCAGATAAAGTGTCTCGTTGCCGAAATCACATTTTGCCTGTCTGGGTAAATTTTGGTTCCCTGGGACTGTGGGATTGATCCAGGGTCTGGGGTCTGAAACTGTAATTTCTTTCCAGACGGTTCCCTCTGGCATCACTTTTGTATGCAAAGAGACAGCTGCTTTTATTATTGAATCAATGTCAAAATCATTTGAACAATTGAATAATAGACTTTCGTCGACAGAAGATTTTTTGACTGAGTCAATATAAGCGTAACAAGGTGAATTTAAGTCTGTGGAAAGAGTGATAGCCTTCTCTCCACAGAACACTGTGATTGTTTTTTCCGTGGAAAGCTCTCCGAGCACTCTGGACCAGACTTCCGAAAAGCTCTCCTTCTCCTCTATTGCCAGCATTTTGCCGGAGAAAGGGACATCTTGAGATATGGAAGTGAGAGCAAATTTGCTCACTTGCTTGCACCCTGGGCGGTGGCAAATCTATTGAACGACTTGCTGCCGACACCTGTCAGTCCTTCGATATATACAGAAAGTTTGCCGTCTGTATCATATATAGCCAGGTCGCAGACAATCTCGCTCTTTTCAAATCCGCCTCTGGGAACCAGGTGAGCATAAGCATCCATACGCGGGCAGGGCCTAAGCAGAGTCATACGTTTGAATCCTGTCGGCAGGCATAAAATGTCTGCATAGTGACGCCCCCAGACTCCGCCTAATTGCATAGAACAGTCAAACAAAACAGGATCCATTATCCATCGATCTTTTTGCGGGTGCAAAAGAGCTTGAGCGGGATTTGATCCTCTCACTTTGCCTGCGATTCCTGTAAGGCTGATACAGTCTATTTCTTTTATGCCCTGGAACAAAGGACCGTGGAAAAGATACTTGGAATAAACAGTATCAATCGAAGGCACCGTTTTTTCACAGTTTAAAATGGTATCAGGACTGTACGTATATAGAATGTCTTCAGGAAGCTCGAAGTCTTTATATTCAGCCAGTCCGCGATGGTGCAGACGTTTCATTTTTCCATCCGACTCAATGATGAGCGATGCTGTATCGTCTTGATTTTCTTTTACCTGTACGGCAAATTTTTTCTCGTCGATATCGAATATGACACCGGAAGGAATATCAAAAGAGGATAACGATTTTACTTGTTTATTCGGTTTTGCCAGTTGAGCACATTCAAACATAAGCTCAACCGCCATTGCCATAGGAAGCACTGGAATGCCGTCCAATTTGTGATCTTCAAGATATATATGTTCTTTTCTGTGCAAAGAAAATGCAGCAGTTTTTACACCGCTTTCAGTTTCTTTCATCACTTCAGGCTTGAGCACCGGACCTGCGGCGATATCAGAAACATCCCCACCTTTTTTATCTGATTTGAGATAACCGACAAGCATTACTTCCACATCACCTTTTTCAGCGTTGATGAGGTCGTCTATAAAGGCGGCACGCCCTTCCATCGGGTCAATCATTGCCCAACCTTGACTGGCAAACATATCTTCAAGCTCTGTTTGCGCCATTCCTGCTCGCCATGGTCCCCACATCAGTGAAGCCACTTTGGCGTTTGTTTTGGAATCAAGAACACGAGCCAGTTTATTCAGTCCTTCATTGGCAGCGACATAATCTATTTGACCCGGGTTTCCGGTTCTGCCCACCACTGAAGAGAAGAGGTACAAAAACTTCAAAGTCTCAAAACGCAGTTTCTCATTCAAAGTCAAAACCGGTTTTATTTTGGTGTCGACCACCCGGCGGAATGAATCTTCTTGTTTGTTCGCGATAAATGAGTCTTCAATGACACCCGCTCCGTGTATGACACCATCTATATTTCCGTGGAATTCATAAATAGATGTTATTAGCTCGCTGAAAGCGGCTTCATCACGCACATCCAGACTGTGATAACGGACTGAGGCGGCGTGTTTTTCCAGCTCAGCCAAATTGCGACGGATTTCACGGTCTTTCAATATATGCTGATATTTTTGTTCTATCTCGGCAATATTGACCGACACACCCTTTGATCTGGCATCTTCAATTAGAGCAGCTTTTATTTCTTTGGCCGATTCCAGATTGAGAGTCAAATCTGATTCTGCCTGCGGCTTTTTGGCACGACCGACAATCACCAGGTGACAGCCATAATGCTTGGCCAGCTCGATTCCTATTTCAGCCGTTATGCCGCGGGCTCCGCCTGTAATGAGCACCAGTGAGTCGGCGTCCAGTTGCGGTTCGTTTTGCTTGCCGGGTGCAAGTATGGCAGGCTCCACTTTCACTGTGTAATGTTTGCCTGACTTATAACCAAACTCACCGTTTGCATCCACTGCCTGGCTGGCTCGGGCAATTAGTACTTCCGCCAGAGTATATTTCTTTTCGGAGGAGTCAATATCTATATATAAGGATGCGATTTGATTGCCCAGCTCGCGACCGATTGTATTGGTCATACCGGCTAAACTGCCTTGCATCGCTACATTAGCAAGATTTTGTCCGTCCTTTAACTCTGAGCCGAATCGCCCGTTAAGGGCGGTGGCAACCAGAAGGACCGGCTTTTCCTCAAGAGTTGTGTTTTTAGTGGCAGACTCAAAATATTTGGCTAAAGACAACAAAGACTCTTGCACTTTGTTTTCTTCACTCAAAGCAGGAAGGAAAAAGGTCCAGCCGGGAATCGACTCTGTTTTTTTCAGTTTTTCAATCTGGTCATGTTTAATTGTAGTGACTTTTACATTTTTGGCTTTCAATGCCGCTTCAAGACTTTCCGCCAGTCCTGAGTCGTCTTTTACTATCAAAGCTTCGGCAGGATATTTTTTCACTTTGGCGTCAAATTTGTTTTCAACCACTTTCAATAATCCGCGTTTTATTTCGGATTGATATTTGCCCGTCGAAGCGGTTTTTGATTCTTTGGCGACAACGGAAGTTTCAGTGCTTGATTGAGACGAATCGTCAGTTTTGATTTTGAGATTGCGGATCCAGTTTGATATAGCTTCCAGAGTTTTCAAAGAAGCCAGCTGTTCTAAATTACCTTCCAGATCTTTTTGAATTTCAAGCGGCAATAATTTTCTGAAACTGTTGAATATTTCAATTCGTTTAATTGAATCAATACCAAGATCTGCCTCCAGATCAAGATTGGGCTCAAGCATTTCGGCAGGATAGCCGGTGCGATCACTTACTATTTCAAGCAGGCTTGATATCAGTCCTTCGGTATCAAGTGAGTTTTCATCTTGCTCTTCAGTTGTGACTTCGGTTTCAATTTCTTGCTTTACCTGCATCACAGGTGGTGCAGAATGAAAGGCTGCCATACTCATTGGCTCCGGCTCACGTGCCTGACTCAATGTCTGCGTTTTGCCCTGCGAACCCAAATAAGCAAGCATGACTTCTTTCTGGGCGTCGACCATACTCCTGGTCATATCCATCATATTTTTCTGATATTCAAGAATCAGTTTTTCCACACCGCTTGAAGCAAAACTTGTTTGCGGCTTATTGTCCAGTGCTTGTTTCAAAGCGTTGTTGAGTGTACCTGTAGAAGGCTGTGCTTGCTTTGTTTCCATAAGTGGCTGTTCTTGCTTCCTCATAGCTTGTTTTATAGGAGTAGTCTTCGATTTTTCTGTTTCTCTGGATTTTTCACCCAGTCTGGATATATTGCAGCTGTCTATGCGATAAGGCATTTTCAATTCAACCGGATCAAACACGCTTGCACTGGTAGATTCGCTTCTGCCTTCAAACAGACGTTCCAGTTTGAGATGGTGCCCGCCCGCCCACAGTCTTGCTAGAGCATGGAGAAATGGTGCGATACAAGTCTCTTCTTTGGACTGAGCATCGAGTGCCACAGAAAGCACTTTTTTGTTTTTAAATGTGCTTTCCAAAAGTGAGGTCAAAACTTGTCCCGGTCCTACTTCCACAAAAGTGCGGGCACCGGCTTCATACATGGCTTCCAGCTGGCTGGTGAATAATACCGGCTTGACCGTATGCTCGATTAAAAGTTTTGTTATTTCTTGCGGACGTGCCGGATACACACCGGCTGTGGTATTGCTGTAAACGGGAATTCTGGGCTCTTTTATCTCGACGGTATCAAGGGCCGTTTTCAGCGCTTGCGCTTTTTCAGACATCATCGGTGAATGGAATGCGGCAGACACAGGTACCTTTTTGCAGTAGAAACCTTTTTTGCCGGCTTCTTCGCCGAACCGTTCTATTGCTTTTGTAGCACCTGAGACTATGCATTGTTCCGGTGCGTTGATATTGGCGATTTGAACATCTTTCACTGATTCAACCAGTTCGCGCACCGCATCAAGTGGCGCCATAACCGCCACCATCGCCCCGTTGTCTCCGTTATTTACTTCACCCAGAATTTGTCCGCGGCGGAACGAAATATCAATCAACTCTTCTTCACTGAGCGCACCGGCACAACACAATGCCACATATTCACCATAACTGTGACCGGCGGTAAGATCCGGCACCAGCCCGAGCGATTGGGAAATCTTATTCATAGCCATATCAGCGACACCAATGGCAGGCTGAGCTATGCGTGTATCGTTTATTTCTTTTTCCTGACGTGCGCGTTCATCTTGGGAAAAAACAGGAACCGGATATACATATGAATGCAAAGTACGGCCGATTTTATTTTGCAGGATTGATTGTGCATGCTCAAATTGTTTTCTTATTTCAGGGAAATACAAACTCAGATTTTTGAGCATGTTCAAGCGCTGTGAGCCTTGCCCCGGGAAAAGAAATGCTATTTTGCCCTGCGATGCAATATTTGTTCTGGAAAAATATATTCCTCTGATATCAATCATTTCGTCCAATTTGTCGGAACCTTCTTGCAATTTGGTTTTGACAAGGGCGAATTTTTGTTCCAAATCGCTAAGGGAATTGGCGACAAGAGCCAGCTTCAGTGTTTTAGACTGAGTCTGAATATTGTTTTTCTCAAATGTGCTTCTGGCTATTTCATACAAAGCCCGTTTTTCAAAAGCTGTGTTTGGCGAATCGGCACCAGTTTTAAGCCTGTCCATGACTTTTTCCAGTTTCTTTTGCGCTGAAGCGATCTGTCTTTGCAACTCTGTGCTTGATTCAGCGGCAAAAGCAAATATTTCGGCTGTCCATGCGTTCATGGCAAAATTGTTCATTTGAGACAGAGGCGGATTGTATTCTTCCACTACGGCATGAAAATTGGTTCCGCCAAATCCGAAAGCGCTGAGAGCCGCACGTCTGGGTTCATCACTCTGGTGAATCCAGGGACGTGTCTGCGAGTTGATATAAAAAGGACTGGATTCAAATTTGCAGCTGGGGTTGGGTTTATCCACACCAATAGTGGGAGGAAGCACTTTGTGATAAAGGGCTTTGCTCACTTTGATAAGGGAAGCAAGACCGGCTGTACATTTGGTATGTCCGATATTTGATTTTACCGAGCCTATTGCACAATTTCCTGTTGAGGCACCATGCAGAGAGTATATTTTGCTCAAAGCTTCGACTTCAGCTTTGTCACCAGCTACGGTGCCGGTTCCATGCGCCTCCACCAGTCCGACTGAGCTGGGAGAAACACCGGCATCTGCATAAGCACGTTTCAAGGCTTGCATCTGACCGGCAGGACGCGGAGCGGTAAGACTTAAATCTTTGCCGTCGCTGGATCCGCCGATGCCTTTTACCACTGCATAAATTTTGTCTCCGTCACGCTCGGCGTCGGACAGACGCTTGAGCAATAAAACACCCACGCCTTCCCCAAGCACAATGCCGTCGGCTGTAGCGTCGAATGTGCGGCAGCGTCCTCTGGGAGAAAGAGCATGTGTTTTGCTGAAGTTGACATAGTCGATAGGCTGATTATGCGTGTCAACCGCACTCAATATCACCATGTCGCTTTCTCCGGAGCGAAGCGTCCCCACTGCAGAATGCAGAGCGGCAAGAGATGAAGCGCAAGCGGCATCTATGCTGATATTTATTCCACCCAGATCAAAGCGGTTGGAAACCCGCCCAGCAGCCACATTTCCAAGATATCCGGGAAGGGCGTCTTCAGTCCAATCGGGCAATTGTTCATAAATTTCCTGTTTGGTTTTTTCATCCAGAAAACTCAGTTTCCAGGAAAGCATCGTTCTGGTCAGGTAAAGTGCTCCCATCGGACCTTGTCCGGCATTTGCCACTATCACTGATGTTTTTTCACGTCCGAATTTTCTTTTATCGTATCCGGCATCAACTAATGCGAGGCGAACACATTCAAGAGTGAGCAATTGCATAGGGTCAATAGAATTTAAACTGTTCGGAGGTATGCCGTAAGCGGCAGCATCAAAAGTGACTTTACTAAGGAATCCTCCCCATTTTGAGACTGCTTTATCTGCGGCAAATGGGTCTGCGTCATAAAGTTCGCGCCAGTCAAAATGCGATAAAGGCACTTCTTTGATAGTGTCAACTTTGTTTAAAATATTGGCCCAGAAAGTCTCAATGTCGTTTGCTTCCGGAAGAAAACAGGACATTCCTACGATGGCAATGGGCTCTGACTGCGGACTAGTAACTTTCTGGTCCCTCGTGTCTTTTGTCAATGACTGGCTGAGAAATTCGGCACCGCCTGCCGAAACTGTTTCATGCAAACTTTTGATTGTGGTTACTTCATTGTGCATGGATGCGACCTGGCCGATCATATACATGCCTTCGCTCCACTGTCTTTTTTCATTAATGTCGCAAAGCTGAGAGCCATCACGGGTGATGCCTTTGCTTGCCATGCGCAGACGTCCCATATGCATCATTTCCAGATCTTCTTTAATTTCACTGGCTGGACGCTTGGCTTCAAACATGTCCTGTTTGCGTTTTTCAAATTCGTCTTTATACGGCGATTCGATGCAACGAATAGCATGTCCCGGACCGGATTCAAGCAAAACTGTTTTATTGCATTTAATCGCTTCTGTCTGGAAACGTTCCACAATTGCTCCGGTTTCCACTGCTTCTTTAGTGAACAAATAAGCTGTGCCGAGCAGAAAACCAATTTTCACTCCCATTTCGCTCAGTTCAGAAGCCATCGAGCATGTCATTGCGGCTGAAACATTGTTGTGGATGCCGCCGGCAAACAGAATCTGATATTGCGAGGCATTTCTTGAGCCGGAAAGATGTGCGCGCAAAACTTCAATCATCTGTTCCCAGAGAATGAAACTGGATCGAGGTCCCACGTGCCCGCCGCATTCGCGTCCTTCAAAAACAAAATGCTTTGCTCCGGCTTCTAAAAAGGAAGAAAGAATAGCCGGAGAGGGAACATGCAAATAAGTAAGAATGCCGTTTTCTTCCAGTTGCCTGGCTTGATCCGGACGTCCGCCTGCAATAAGGGCAAAAGGTGGTTTGTGCAAAAGAATAGAGGCCAGTTGTTCTTCACGCAATTTGCTGGGGGCAAAACCAAGTATACCCACACCCCAGGGTAATTTTTGTTCAGCCAGTTTGGCTCTGGTGCTTTCAAGCAAAGTATCCACTTCGGCGCCACGCATGAGAGAAAGAGCCAGAAAAGGAAGACCCCCCTGACTGGCGACAGAAAATGCAAAATCAGCATTGTCGCTCACCCTGGTCATTGCACCCTGCACTATAGGATAAGTGGTGTTATGAATTGCAGCCAGTGAAGAGTTGCTTTTCAAATCGGCTGAATTGTCAAAAATTCCAGTTGAAGCTTCTTCCAGAATTTGAATAATGCCTGCCACGCTTATTCCGTCACGAGCAAGTCCTGATGCAAAAGCAGAATCCTGACCAAGAGGAAGCAGTTCGCCGTTTTTCGCCGGATATCCTCTCAGTCTTCCCCCCAGAGCATCCACCACTTCCTGAGTTTCAGTACCATCCATGGTGGAAATGAGACGCTTCAGAGGCTCATCAACAAAAGAGTCCCGAGCCAGATAAAGTTGATCGTCCAGCACCACGCCCTGAGCGCCTGAAATTTTCACTGCTTTGATTGAATGTCTGCCGATGCCGCCACGCACCCATACCGGCATGTTCAACTGGGATATACATTCTTGAAGCAACACAAAACTGGTGGTATCAGATACGCGGCCTTGCGATTCGTTTCCTTTAAGAATAATGACTGAAGCACTATATTGTTTGCATAAAAGCGCCTCGGCAAGACTTACCGCCTCCACTGCCACCAATTTGGCTTTGGCTTTTGCGCTGGTTATGGCGTTCTCCAATTCTTTCTTTTCATAACCGCTTGAGTCGGCGGATAAAATAATGAGCCCGAGATCCGGTTTGAGACTGTCCAGATAAATAGCCAGTTCACTCACCCGGCAGCGAATGCCGAATTCGGCATCCGGAGCAGCTTTTCTGCACAGAGAAAGCGCCTGGCGAAGATCTTTGAAAGCGCTTCCTTCCAGATCGAGCACACCTGTTGCACCAGCTCTAGCGGCTGCAATAGCCAGATTTGGTTTTTCAGGCACTCCGAAAATTTTTGCTGGTGCTAAAACGACAAAACGCAAAGATGACATTAATGTCTCCCCAAGATTTTCAATTCCTGCCAAGAGTTTATTATCTTTCTCTCCTTGTGCCATTGAAGACGTTTTATCGAGAGGTTTTAAAGATATAATCCCTCACACCAAATATGAATGCCCGAGTGAAAATAAATAACGCTCTATATTCGACCTACAGCGCTCTTGTGCGGCCGACTGTAAACGCCCTGGAGGATGCCAGTCGATCTCCCAGAAGGGCTCAACTCAGGCGGCTTTCGGCTATTTTGAAAAAAAACAAATCAACCCGTTTCGGCAAGGAACATAACTTTGAAAAAATAAGGACCGAAGCTGATTTTGCCAGCTGTGTGCCGCCTCGAGACTATGAAGCTTTCAGACCCTATGTTGAAGAAATGATGAGCGGGTCCGCGAACATACTGACACATGAAGATCCCTATATGTTTGCAACCACTAGTGGAACCACAGGAAAAGCCAAATATATACCGGTCACACATTCATTCATGAATGAATATCGTGAAGCTTCAATCGTTTCAGGCTATTACCTGTTTAAAAATTATCCCGGAATAGCTTGCGGCAAAGCCCTTTCCATGTTTTCAACCGCTCAGGCTGGGAAACTGTCCACAGGTATACCTTACGGAGCAATTTCTGGAGCACTTTATCAAAAGGAATCAGCCGTTGTTAAGAAATACATCTGCGCCACTCCATATGAGGTTTCTCTTATAGATGATTACGAGTCCAGATATTATACATTTCTTAGAATTGGACTGGCTTCTCCAATATCTATTTTTTACACTCCCAATCCTTCCACTATAAATTTACTCAGCCGCCGTCTGAATACTTATGCGCAATCTCTGATTAAAGACATCAAAGACGGCACCATCACACCGCCAGCACCTCTAACTGCTTCCATTAAAGCGGCACTGGCCGCCGCCGGTCACATGCAGGCGGACAAACAACGCGCAGGCGAGCTGGAAGTTCTTTTACGCCAGGGGCAGTTCAAAGCGGAAAAAATCTGGAAAGATTTGTCTGTAATAACTTGCTGGACCAAAGCAGCCGCCGGTTTTTATTTAAATGATTTTCCCCACACACTGGGTGATATTCCGGTTTGCGACATAAGTTATTGTGCTAGCGAAGGCAGAGGCAGTGCGGTTCTTTCAGCAGACAAACAAATTCTTGCCCTTAATTCGCATTTTTATGAATTCGTACCTGAAGCCGAAATAAACTCACCCAATAAAAGTATTTTGCTTTGCGACGAGCTTGAAGTGGGACAAAATTATTTCATCCTGTTCACTACATCCGGTGGCTTGTACCGATACAATATAAACGATGTGGTGAAAGTTACAGGCCACCATAACAACGCCCCCTTAATCGAGTTCCAGCACAAAGGGGGAAACACTTATTCATTCACAGGCGAAAAGCTGACTGAAAGCCACGTCAACTCTGCCATGAAAATGGTGGCCGACGAATTACGCCTGTCAGTGCGTTTTTTCACACTGGTGCCTCAATTCAAACCGGAAGCGCATTATGAACTGTGGATTGAACTTGAATCACAATCGCATTTAATGCCCACTCATCTGGCTGAAAGATTCGAGCAGGAACTCAGTCTGCAAAATATCGAGTACAAAGAGAAGCTGGCTTCGTCGCGTCTGGGCAAAATCAAATGCCGTAGAATCACATCAGGTACCTATGAAAAACTGCGAGTTTTTCTTGCCGCTAGCGGCACTCCGGACATACAAATAAAAGTAAGCCATTTGAATCCCAAAGACGATATCAGAGATTTTTTATCCAGCAGCATGATGCCTGAGAAAGAATCAGTTAAAATCGATCTATGCAATTAAATCGTTTTACATCCGGCTATATTCTGGTGGCAGTCATTGCCCTGACTCCGGCATTTTACAAAATTGATTTTTTAAATCCGGTCACTATCTCGGCTCAAGTAATCGCTTATGTTTACTGGACATATCTAATTTATTGCTTGCACTCATCCATAATAAAAAACGATCCCGCCTATCCTTTCGGTCCAAAAGAATCAATGTTGGGCGCCCTGGTACCTTTCGCCTATATATTCTGGAACTGGTGCTGGGTCCATGAAGCCGGCAAGTGGTCTTCAATTAAAAAACATGAATCACTCATTTTGGGCGCTCTGACAGCTGTCGCCTCAATCATTGCATATCCGGACAATCTGCACAAAATCCCGGGCGTAGTCAATGTTATGGCATTTCTTTTTCTTTTTGCTCAGGCTAATTTTCTTCGTGCAAAAATAGATGAACGCAGAACCTCACTTCCTTCTGAACAAACTGTATTCTCCGAAAGCCCCGATAAAATCGTAGTTTGATTTCAAATATGGTTCCATAATTTTTTTGTCTTCAGGAACTCTTTTATAAGATGAAAAGCCGAAATCGGCATGATTAGCGTCATCAAGCAAGCGGTTCCAAACAGCATATTTTACTTTATTTTTTTCCATCTCGGAGATTGTTTGTTTGAACTGTTGGTCTGTATGATAACCATAATGCAGAACAGGAAAACGAGACGGTATCGAGATTCCTGAAAGATAAATCAAACTTGTGTCATATGGATAAATCAGCACCTTTTCACCCGGGCTGGTCAATTCATTCAAACGATCCAGAATGCGCATATCTCTATAAGTCTTCACCGGTCCCCTTCTGGTCATATACACAGGTGCATTGTTTGAAGAAAAGGACAATTGCATTTTGGCGTTTTGAGCAAGTCCGACAAGCAAAAAAATGCAAGCCAGAGACGTCACCGCATAAACTGACCGTGACAACAAAGAGACTTGCTGCACCAAGTAAAAAAGCAAAACCATTATTAGCGGTTCACCGAAAACAAGACGAGTAAAGTCAGGCTTATGCATTTCAGCCAGAAAAAGAGAAAATGCCATAACAAGCAAAAAGGCAAGACTGCTATTTTTCTGAATAGAAAAGACAGGTTTCATTTTAACCAGCCAAAATACACTGCCTGTTAAAACCAGTACCGGTGCCAGTCTGACCAGACCAAAAGTCATGCCGGCAAAAATTGAAAAAGGTAAGGAGCCTGACCCCACCAGCAAATCCTGATTAATAAAAGCTCCGTAAATCACGGCATTTACACCCTGATAACGCTTTAAAACAAATCCCAATGTGCCATCAAGCATTTCGGACATTGTTCCATTCAATGCCAGGAATAAGAATAATGGCAGCAAAACGGCTGCTACACCTGCAACTATGCAAGAAATTTCGCGCAGCGATTTTTTTAAATACAGCAAAAACAGTGTGCCGCAAAAAAGGGGAATTATCTGATTTTGATAACAACTGATGCTCAAACCGGCACAGGCACCGGCCAGAAATAGTTTGTACAGGCGAGGAGTTTTTGCATTAAGAAAATGCAGAACTAGATATGTATAAAGCAAAATAAACAAGAGAGAATCCCAGTGGTGCGAATTGTAATAACAAACAATTGCACCAAACACACAAGTGAATGCAGCCGGCAAAAAGGACAGCCAGCCTAATGAAATCTGTCTGCATATCAGCAACAAAAGCAAAGCCACCATAACCACTTCAAGACTGAAAACAAGATGACAAGTCTGAATTGAATTGCCGGCAAGAGAAAGGAAAAGAGCCAGAAAATAATAAGAGCCGGGCAGTATGATAGTGTGCAGGTCTTTGTAGATAAGCTTGCCTTGCAGTAAAAGATCGCTGCCTAGAGCAATCAAACCAGAATCATAGGCAGGCAAAAATTGACCGGCGGAAAGCCAGGCAAAACAGCCCAGAGCAATGATCAATACAGAGCTGGAAGGCCAAAAGAGTAAAGCGTCTGGTAGGTTGCAATCTTTCAATGAATTAAATCTATAACTCTGGTTAATTTATATAATATAGAGCATGCTCTTGAAAAAAGTACTTATTCTTTCTGCCATATTTCTTTTCACTTCTGTTTGTATTCTGGCAGGAGAACTGGGTTTAGGTGCCGGACAGTCCACTGTTTTACAGTTACAAGACTTGAAACTGGGCATTGCCGAATCTGCCATAAAAAATTCCGGCTTGTTTTCTTCAATGTGGACAAAAAGCCAGTTTGAAGACCCGCGTATTTATGAAAGCAAAATCAAAGGCGACAGCATTTATTATGCCTTTTGCCGTGACGGGAAATGCGTATCCATAGAAATCAGCCCGATCGACAAATACTTAGAGAAAAGAGAGGCGCTTGAACTGGCCCGCGCCACTTTTCCCTTTGATGTCGGTCCCAGCCTGGAAAGCGAAGATCCTGATTTTCAAAGTGACACAAAAACTGCCTGCCAATACTTTTACTGGAAAGATTTTGGCTGTGAGCTGTCCTATTCTTCCCGAACTAAAAATGTATGCAAAATTCGTTGCTGGACAAGAGCATGAAGCCGGACAAAAACACATTTATTTCGGTAGCAGTCATTTTAGTAGTGATGATTTGTTTTTTTTCTCCCACCATTTTTTCATGCAAACCTGTATCGCGAATCGGATTATTGAACTATGATGACGCAATATACAACCCTTCCATAAAAAGCTCGGTTCTTTCATTTCAATATGATCCAAGCCTGTATCATTTGCAGGCACCAATCACCTATCAGCTCAGTCAAATGCGCAAAACGCAAGCGGTTCCACTCTGGAATCCTTTGAATGGATGCGGATATCCGATGATTGGTGATCCTCAATCTTTCCTTTTTTCTTTCATCAGATTTTTATTTCCTACCACAAATATGCATTTGTACAATTTGGGCATAGTCCTTCGCATCTGTATGACTGCACTGGGAATGTTTTTTCTGGCACGTTCTCTGGGTTTCATTCCAGCTTTTTCAGCAACAATAGGACTTGCCTATGCTCTGTGTCCCTGGCAGCTTACCTATCTTGAGTTGCCTTTTGAATTCTGGCTCTATCCTTTTGTTTTCTGGACTTTCACACGATTGGGGCAGGAACCAACAGTAAGAAGAGCCATATGGTCCGGAATCGCAACTGCAATTTATGTTCTCACAATGCACCCTGAGTGCTCATTTTTTTCCATAAGTCTGGCCAGTTTGTGGTGCCTGATTCTGGGTTTGCAGAATAAACAATTTTTGAAATGTGTCATGTCTTTGTCTATTTGCGCGGGAATAACATTTTGCCTGAGCGCGCCTATGCTTCTGCCCTTTTTGGAATATTACCAGCACTCAGACTGTTACAAAACCGAATTGCATCAAATGGGCGCCCTGCCCTTCAAATGGTTCACCCTTTTTATCAATTTGATCTTTCCAGTACAATCGCACGACAGTCCCTTTCTGGGAATTGTGGTGGCAGTTATGCTGCCGTTTGCCGTGGCGGCACCACTTTCAAGATTGGCACCAGTACTTACAGTCTTATTGACGTCATTTTTCATCATCGCTCAATTGCCTCCAGTTTCTTTCTTATTTCAGATTTCACCATTCAATCATTTGCTCCCGATTTATTGCTTGCCTGTATTCCTGATTATGATTCTCCTTTCAAGCACACTGGGAATGGAAGCGCTTTATACAAAATACGGAAGAGGCAATTTAGTTTTGTTTCTTATCTTTTCCATAATTGCCGTTCCTCTGTCCAGATTGACTTCCTTAATCGGAGAAACCCGATGGGCCCCGCTTCTTGCCCCGTTAAAATTCGACTTTCAAGAATGGCTTTTTTGCCTGCTTGCATTGATCGGACTTGTACTTGCCACATTGCTCTATTTTTTTCAAAGACATAGAAAAAACAGACAGGCAGTTACTTATCTCATTCTGATACTAAATACAGTTACTCTTTTGAAGCCGGCATTTGCAGCAATGCCTGTGCGGGCCCCTTTTCAATTTTACAATCACCCTGTAATCGGCTGTTTGCAAAAAAATAACAAAAACGGGGAAAGAATGACGGCCACCGGCTTGCATACTTTACTTTCAAACACCAATGCCATTTACGGATTGTCCGACTTGCGCATGTATAATCCATTTTTTCCTGAACGTTATCTTGATTTTTTTCAGGCGGCAGGCGGTAAACAATACGATCTATATTTGTACTGCCTTCAAAATCCGCTGAATAAACTTCTAGACATAGCCAATGTCCGTTACATAATCAGCCGTTTTCCTCCATTTAGAGAGGAAGATAGAAAGCTTCCCATGCCCGAGTTGCAAAATCTCAAAGCAGACTTAGATATATCAGGAATTCGTCTGCTCAAAGCCAGGCTCAATTATTTTCCTCAACGCAAAGCGGTTCTGGGAATTTTAAATTGGAAAGTGCAAGAGCCTGTTTCTGCTCTTTATAGCGCGCAATTTATTTTGACCGACTCAAAAGGAAAAATGCTCTGGGAAAGCGAGTCTCTTCCTCTGGATTCAAAAAGACAAGACGGGCACGAACAGGAGATGATTCTGGCTCTCAATGTGCCGGATAACATTTCTGCCGGCAGCACTCTCAAAGTAAAGGTACAGGTAGGAGAAAAAGCTGTAGAGCTGTTTTCATTCATTAAAACGGCTCCTGCTCTCAGTCAAAAAGACGAAAGTTTTGACATTCTGCATGAAGACAACGTTAATGGAATGCGTCTTTATCAAAACAAACATGTTTTGCCCCGAGCTTATATAGTGCACCAGGTCTTGCAGGCGTCCTCTAAAGAAGAATGTCTTGCCATCTTGCAGTCGGATAATTTTGAGCCCGACTCAAAAGTGGTGCTGGAAAGAAATATGAACGGCTTTTCATCAAATAAAAATCTGGTGGCAAAAGAACCACGTGTGTCCGATACTAAAAACGGATTGAAGATTGAATTTGAAAGCGAAGACAATGGATTTCTGGTTGTATCTTCAACCTTTTATCCGGGCTGGAAAGCCAGTCTGAATGGAAAAAGCGCCGAGCTGCTGAGGGCAAACTATCTGTTTAGCGCGGCTGAAGTCAAGAAAGGGAAGAATCAGATTCTTTTACTTGAATTTAAACCTGACTCATTCAGCCTGGGAACAAGTCTTTTTATTGCCGCCGCCATTGCCTGTGCAGCCGGACTCTTATTTCTATCACTTCCTCTTAGCAACAAATCTTGTAAATAACCATCTTGCCTCATACAGACTATTAGGTTTAGTATTAGCAATGACTTTCCTGGAAACCGGTGGAGGAGCCTTAACGGGACATGAAGAATAAGAAGAACACTTTTGTCACACTTTTACTAATGGCCATTTTGTGCCTTTCAATTTATGGGGTCTTCTTCGCTGAAACAGCTAATGCTGGCGGCGGCGGCAGCGCCACCCCTCCCGGAATCATCGGCGGTGGAAGCATCGGTACTTCCTAAACAAACTAATCCAGTTTGATTGTTTGATTGCTTAATTTTCAGCCTGCACCAGTCCGGCTGGCTCTTATGGAAACGAGCGCTTTTTTTGAGCGGTCGTTTTTCATTTATAGATAAATATCATTATCTTTATAGGGATTTGTGAGTAAATAGAAGCGCTTGAAATCCAACCAAGACGCAAATGATACTGGCAAAAGTCGACCGCCAAACCTTACTGGATCACATGCCATTCACGTTGGCATTGCTTTACTACATCCTATCCATTGTTTTCATCGGCACCAGGGGTGAATTTCCCCTCAATGACGACTATGTTTACAGCCTCAGTGTCAAAACTTTTCTTGAAACAGGAAAACTCAATTTCTATTCAAGCAGTTCAAGCTGCATACTGCACATTCTGTCCGGTGCCTTTTTCTGCCAGATTTTCGGCTTTTCAATCGAACTGCTCAGATGGATAAGTCTTGCCTGGGGATTTGCCTCCCTTGTAGTTTTTTACTTGTTATTGAAAGAATTGGACGTAGACAAAAATATAGCCGGTATTGCCGTGTTTCTGGCTGCAGTCAATCCGGTACTGGTCAATCTGCGCTTTACTTTCATGACCGATACTGCTTCTTTGTCCCTGATTCTGGTCCACCAGCTCTTGTTCGTCAAAGGATTAAAACAACACTCAAACGCCTATTACGCCCTTTCCGGTTTGTTCCTTGTGTTAGCCATACTGGTGCGGCAGACATGCATTATGTGGGTGACGGTCAATTTTTTGATTTTAGTTTTGCTTACATTCAAAAGAAAATTCAGCACCACATTTTTGATTGCTTTGATCTTAATGCCTCTGGCCGTGGCTATTGCAGGTGACCGTGTTCTGGAAACTCACAGCACTATGCTTGATGCTTATCATTCACACAAAGCAAGATTTTCTGCTATAGCCGGGTTGACTTTATCGGATCCAATTATTGTAGGCAAATATTTATTCATAAGAAGCGGCCAGCTTTTGTCTTATCTGGCTATTTTCTGCCTTCCCTTGCTTCTGGTCTTTTGTCACAGCAAACAAATTCTCAAAAAGATGTTCGCCCGCATATCCATCTGGCACGCACTGGCCCTGGTGTCATGTGCAGCTGTTATATATGCCGTTCAAGTCTTCCACGAATTCATGCCCTTTTGTAGAAACATCTGGCATGTCTCCAGTCTGGGCTCTTATACTCTAATCGGACAGATTGAGCCTCTCAAAGATAAGTTTGTTCGTTGCTGTCTTTCCTATGCCGCTGTGAGCGTCAGTTTGATATTTATCGCACCGGCAGTTTATGCCTGGCAAAAGAGCATATCTATTTTGCGCAACCAAATCACTCAAACAAACAATGACAACACCGAAGAAAATTTCAGCCGGCTTTATCTGGTTCTGATATTTGCTGCCGGATTTGCTTTTACGGTCATTCATTTATTGATGCGCACTTATGATCGCTATATCATGGATCTTGTTTTTCCGACGCTGACTGTTATCGCCTTATCTGCAGTCTGGTTGAAAGTAAGAGTAAAAATGTTTCCCGTACTTTGCCTGGTTCTTCTTTTCGGACTGGTATCAAGCAGCCAGCAGCAGGCATATATGAGTTGGAATAGAGCTCGCTGGCAAGCGATAGATAAGCTTGCATCTCTAGGCATAGAACGAAAAAACATCGAGGGTGGCGCAGAATATGCTTTTGATACAGACATAAATATCTGGCACAAATTCAAAATTGACAATGTGAAAGGTCATTCGGCTCCAGAATCTCAAAGAGGCAATCCTCCTTATAACAAATTGCGCTGGTGGCCTGTGCATGGAGATGAATACACGCTTTCTTTCGTCCCGCTTTCAGGTTACAGCAAAATAGATTCTCAGCCATTTTCAAGCTTTTATCCTTTTCATTCAAACGAGATTCAAATACTTAAGCGAAATAAAAACGCCGATCAAACTGCCTCACTGGAGAATTCAGCTTTATGAATCAGGCAGTAAATCAAACCCCTGTAACAGTGCGGGACAAAAAATATTTTGCTCAAGAAGCAAAAATATGGCTTTGTCTGGCTCTTGCCGGATGCATATTCGGTCTGATTGCTCCGGGCTTCAATCAATGGTATCTGGCCTGGTTCGGACTGACACCATTGTTATTTTCCACTTTCTCAAGTAAAAATCCGCCCCAGGCTTTTTACAGAGGCGTCTTTTTCGGATATTCATACAATCTTGTCTATACCATTTTCATTTTGCAATTCAGTGCTTTTGTCTGGCCGGAAAATCTCAGACCGCTGACTATGGTGGCAAATACGGTGGTATGGCTTTTGTTTTCAATGCAGCAAGGAGCGCTTTACGGAACCTTTTGTTTCTTAGCCCGCTGGATTCCTTTAAATATGTCGGTCTTTCCTGAGAAAGACGAGGTCAAAAAAATATTCACATGGCCGGCTCTTTTTGTCCTGCCTCTTTTGTGGGTTCTGATTTTCAACAAGCTGGGAAATCATCTTTCTTCACTGGCTATTCCCTGGTCACTGATTGAATATTCTCAATATAAACAAACAGAGCTGAGTCAAATAGCATCACTGCTCGGCGGCATCGCAATATCGGCTCTGCTGGTTATGTCCAATACCGG